>JBLMZU010000350.1:0-14160 GCA_050258995.1 Bacteroidota bacterium | reverse complement strand
GAACGATCGCTACCAGTTCAGCGTGACCGACCCGAAATTTCCCATCGGCGCGTTCGGCGTCTTTGTGCGCTCGACCGGGGAGGAGCCGGTCAGCGTCACCTTTTCGGACTTCGACGTATATGATGTCAATTACACGCTGCCCACCAGGACACCTTTGGGAACGCCATAGACGCATCCCTACGATATAATCTCGGAATGCCCACCAACAAACTCAACAATCTCGATCCGAAGAGCTGGCTGAAGTTCCAGAAATCCTGGTTCATCCACAATCCGCCGCCGCGCAAGAAGGGCGTGCTGGTACACCCCGCCAAGTTCCCTGAAACGATGGCGCAGGAATTCATCGAGTTCTTCACCAAGCAGGGAGAGAGCGTCCTCGACCCCATGGCCGGGACCGGCTCTACTCTCGTGGCGGCCTTAAGGGCAGGCCGGAACTCGGTGGGCATCGAATTGAATGAAAAATATGCGACCATCGCCGGGCAGATCGTGGAAGAGGAGCGGAAGGCGCTTGGCGAAAAGGTCGAAGGTTTAAGCGCCCAGGTGATCCAGGGCGATGCGGCAAAGCTCGCCGATTATGGGCTCTCCACGTTTGATTACGTTCTCACCTCGCCTCCCTACTGGGATATGCTGCGTGCCAGGGGGGCGGAAACCCAGAAGAAGCGCCGCTCGTCCGAAGAGCTGGATGTGCATTATTCGGAGGATCCAAACGACCTTGGCAATATCGAGGACTATGGATTGTTCCTGGAAAAATTGGTGAGAATCTATCAGGGACTGAAGCCCCATCTGCGCGACAAGGCCTATTTGACGATCATTGTGAAGAATGTGAAGAAGGGTGGCAAGATCTATCCGCTGGCCTGGGATATCGCCCGCGAGCTTGGCAGAACCTATACATTGAAGGATGAACGCCTGTGGCTGCAGGACAACCAGCGGCTTTCCCCATTCGGCCTTGGCTCCGCCTGGGTGAGCAACACCTTCCATCATTACTGTCTGCAGTTCAGGAATGAGTAGCAGGGTTTACAGGTAGGCCGCAGGAATTTGATGATCAGTGTAAGTGACTTTCTCCACCTGCCCTTTACCCGTGACCTGACCGAGGGGGGGATCGCGTATGCTGTCCATTCCCTGCCGTACACCTATAATCGCATGGGCGGCTCGCCCTATGAGCGGCTGCGGCGGATCGTGGCCGGCGTAGCCGTGGAGCTGGCCTTCCGGCGCTACCTGGCCGGGCAGAACGTTCCCTTCGATGTGATGGGTGCCACACCGTTCACCGACCCGGACCATTATGATGTATCGCTCGGCGGCAGGCGCTGTGACATCAAGTCATTCCTGATCACACACCGCGAGCAGATCGCCGAGATGAAGAGCAATCCCCAGGTTGTGCTCAAGGCCCCGGCGCTGGTGCCCTCCGACCAGAATGCAGCGGAGGGACATTCCAATCAGGACATCTACCTGTTCGCCTTTCTCTCCGGACTGGTGACCGCCTCCCTGGAAGATATTGAGAAAACCTTTCAGGCCGGACAGCCGGCTCATTTAATCCACGTCATGCCTGAGACGTGGAACCGGCCGGAGAGGTGGAACCCGCTCGGGGCGCTGGCTTTGAAGTCGGACGCAGAACAGACTCTGGTCGTCGAGCTGGGCGGCCAGGACGCGGGGCGCGGGATGCGGACGCTCGAAGTGCAGGTCCCGCCCCGGACGCGCATACAGATCGATGACAAATTCCACTCACTGGCCTATGTCCATGTAAAATCCATGCCGAAAGCCCGGCTGGGGATCCACAGCCCGCAGATGAAGGACACTCATATCATCGAGCCGTCCGATTGGGGAAATATCTGGGTCTACGGCCTGGACATCCTGCTGGCCGGCTACCTGACCCGGGGAGAGTTCAGCCAGCGCGCCAGTTTTATCCGGGAGGGGGCGCGCGTGTTCCAGTACAACCGGACACGTACGAAAAATCTGGGCGTTAGTGTCTATGACTTGAGGCCGTTCTCCGAGCTCCTGGAACGGGCCCGGTCCTGGCCATCGTCTGCCAATGGAAGCGATTCCATGCAAGGTGTTGAATGAGATTAAAGAAAATCTTTCCTGCTTTCCTGCTCGTATTCCTTCTCTCGTGTAACTTTGTCACGCAGGCGATCTATCCTCCGACGGCGACCCTGATCCCGACGGCGACCGCCACCCTGACCGCCTCCCCCACTCCGACAGCGACCGCCGTTCCGATCGTCCCGGCCTATATCCCACAGGAATGCGCCTCCAGGCCGCTCGCCACCGTGGCGCCTGAGGCTCTCGTGGTACCGACCGAAGAGAACCAGGCTAATGCGGAGATCTCGGAAAGCGAGCAGATGGGCATCCTGCAACAGGTGGACGAGATCGTCAGGAAGGTCTATGTCTACCCGGATTTCAACGGAAAGAACTGGAATGAGATCGAGGCCCGCTATAAATCCAAAGTGGAGGCAGGGCTGGGGGCGGATGATTTCTATATGCAAATGGAGAATATGATCGAAGAGCTGGGAGATGAGCATTCCTTCTTCCTCTCGCCGCTGGAAGTGAAAAAGTCGGAAGCCGAACTCAAAGGCGAAAATGACTTCGTGGGCATTGGCGTCTACACCACGCCAGACGTGGACCGCCGCCGGCTGGTGGTCATCTCCACATTCCCGGGGTCGGCCGCCGCCTACGCCGGGATCGAGCCGCATGACAGCATCCTGCAGGTGGACGGCCAGCCCGTCATCGATGAAAACCACAACCTGCTCCGCGGACCGGCCTGCTCGGCAATGATGGTCACCGTGCAGTCGCCGGGCGAGGCAGCGCGGCAGATCATGCTGGTGCGGCACGCCATCAAGGGCAATCTCCGCATCGATGCCCGCCTCGTCCACACCACCGATGGGTCGAAGATCGGCTATATCTTCATCCCCACCTTCTTCGATGAGACCATTCCCCGGCAGGTCGAGGACGCGCTGAACCAGTTCGGCACGCTGAACGGACTGATCCTGGACCTGCGCATGAACGGCGGCGGAAGCAGCACGGTGGCCAACCCGATCCTGTCCTTCTTTACCGCCGGCAGGCTTGGCCAGTTCGTCAGCCGGGATGAATCGCGGCCGCTGGGCGTCGATCCGGATCCCATTCAGAACTCACAGACCGTTCCCATGGTGGTCATGGTCAGCCAGGATACCGTCAGCTACGGGGAGATCTTCGCCGGCATCATGCGCGATTCACGACATGCCAAGATCACCGGCGAGACCAGCCTGGGCAACGTGGAGGTGCTGCACGGCTTCAACTTCGACGATGGCTCGCAGCTCTGGCTTGCCTCCGAGAGATTCTTCCCCGCCCATTCCGACGAGAACTGGGAGGAGACCGGCATCGTCCCGGACGTCCAGGCCTACGCCCCGTGGGATACGTTCAACTTTGACAACGACCCATCGGTTGCCGAAGCAGTCAAGCTGCTCGGGCATTGATGACACCCTGTCTTTGCGAGAAGACACCTACCCCTGACGCCAGTGCATCTATCTCCTCGCAACGGTAGATCATCATCGATCGTAAATGAACCTTATTCCAACTTGGAATAAAGCAGGCTCGGTGACTTCACCTACCACATCCTCATCAACCCGGTCGAAATCAAAAATCTTCTGATGAAGTGGATCATGCGGGAATGGGAGCTCGATCACGACCTGGCCCCGCACGAGCACTGGACCGTGGAATGGATGCAAGTGCTCTCCAAATGGATTTCTCCCTGGAAGGCATTCCCTTCGACGACATCCAACTGCAGCCCGACCTGATCAGCCTGTCGGCGTTCCTCGCCAGGCTGCGGGAACGGGCAGACGAGCGGGAGTGGTCGATGCTGCGCGGCGTTTCGATCATCCCTTAATTCATACTCATTCATTTCTGGTACACTTTTCCGAATGTCGAAGCGAAACATCATACTTTTGGCAGGCGCAGGGATACTGATCCTTGCCCTTGCCATTTCCCAGATCCCCGCCATTAACAGCCGACTGACCTGGCGCTATGAGGTGGCAAAGACCTACGCCAGAAATGTACTGCATCCGGTTGGCAACGTGCCAACAGCCATGCCCGGCACGCCGCTGCCCACAAGCACTGTAAGCCCCACCCAGGCAGCTACACCGACCCTTGCAGGGAGTGAGACGGCCGTCCCTCCCACGCCCACGCTGGCGCCGCCTCCCGCCCAGGCAAGCCTGGCATCGCCTCCCTATGAGAAGCAGCTTCCCAATAACTGCGGACCTGCCGCCCTCTCGATGCTGTTGAAATACTACGGCTGGACCGGCGATCAAAAAACCATCTCGGATGTGATCAAGCCGGTCACCGGCGACCGCAATGTCAACCCCGAGGAACTGGCCTACTGGGTGCGAAACTATGCCGGCTGGCTGCGGGTCCAATACCGGGTGGGCGGCGACCTGGACACGCTCAAGCGCCTGATCGCGGCGGGCTTCCCGGTTATCATCGAAGGCACCACCGCCCTCAACCCCGACGACACCGGCTGGCCCGATGACGACCTGTGGGCCGCCCATTACCTGCTTCTGAACGGCTACGACGATGCCACCGGGACCTTCACGGCCCAGGACGCCTATAAGGGGCCCGATAAAAAGGTCCCATATGAGCAGGTGGAATCCGAATGGAAGCCGTTCAACTACGTGTATATGCTTGTGTATCTGCCCGAGAAGGAGGAACAGATCAAGGCCATCCTGGGCGATAATTGGGATGAAGGTCTCAACCGTCTGAATGCGCTGAACATGGCTGAAGAAGCCACCAAGAAGGATCCTTCCGACGCGTTCGCCTGGTTCAATGTGGGCAGCAACCAGGTCTATTTCGGGCGCTACGATGAAGCCAACACGGCCTACGACAAGGCCCGCCAGCTGGGACTGCCGCAGCGCATGTTCCGCTACCAGTTCGGTCCGTTCATCGCCAACTTCCAGGCCAACCGCACCGACGATCTTTTGGCACTCACCAATTACGCCCTCGAGCGGACGGATATGTCCGAGGAGGCCTGGCTGTGGCACGGCTGGGCCCTCTACCGCCAGGGCGACACCAAGGGCGCCGTGGAGAACTGGCGCAAAGCCCTGTCCGTCCACCCGGGCTATCAAGACGCCCTGTATGCTCTGTCATTTGTTGGGGCAACGCCGTAAAGTGATGGCTCAGGCGGCAGGCCGCTTGAGAATTCTGGCGACTCCCCTGGGTGGCATACGAGTACCCGAACCCATTTGGGACTTCCATGAATAAACTCATCCCCACGATCCTCCTCACCATCATACTGGCTGCCTGCACGGCAGCGCCTACCCCGGTCGTCGAATCGACGGCGACCCCGCTCCCGCCGACTGCCACTGCATTTGTGCTTCCCTCGGCAACTGTCGAGCTGAGACTGCCCCCGGCAACAGCACCTGCGGTAACAGAGCTGGTACCCACACCCACCGCATCCAACCTGCGCACCTCTCCCATCGACGGCATGCCGCAGGTCTACATCCCGGCGGGAACCTTTCGCATGGGCGGCATGGACGCTCGCTCCGCCCCGGATGAGCGCCCTGCGCACTACGTCACCCTCGATGCCTACTGGATGGACCAGCTCGAGGTGACCAATGCCATGTATATACTGTGCCTACAGAGTGGATCCTGTACGCCTCCCCAAAGCCTGAAGTCGGCTCACCGGCTGGAATATTTCAACAATCCCGAGTTCAAGGATTATCCCGTTATTTACGTGACCTGGGCCCAGGCCAGAACCTATTGTGAGTGGGCGGGGGGGCATCTGCCTACCGAAGCGCAATGGGAACGGGCGGCGCGCGGCGACGATTGGCGCACCTTCCCCTGGGGGGAGGACAAGGCCGATGACCTGCGCGCCAACTTCAACATGCTGGTCGGAGACACATCCCGCGTGGGGACCTACCCGCTCGGGGCCAGCCCGTTCGGGATCCTGGATATGGCTGGCAACGTCGCCGAATGGACGAATGATTACTACAGTGGCACCTATTACAATTCCCAGGCCGATGCTGTCAATCCCACAGGCCCCGCCTCCAGCGCCAGCCTGAAGCGGGTCGTACGCGGGGGCAGCCTGGGGGACGCCGAGATCAATATCCGTGTGGCCAAGCGCTCGGCAGTGGCAGGATCCAACGTGGACATTGTCCCCGTCACACCCGGCGATTTCTCTCCCCGGATCGGCTTTCGCTGCGCACAGGACAAATAAATCCCAACCTTTCAATAAAGCAAGTTCGTCTCAAACCTTTCAAGCCTGTATAGCCTGATGTGTATCACGGTCTGGCACATGCCGTCATGTGCCAGACTTCACATAGGAGACTACAACGATGCACACAAAACACTCAGAAAAGGGACAGGCTCTCATCTTCATCGCACTTGCCTCGATCATGCTGGTCAGCTTTGCTGCCCTGGCGATCGACGGGTCCATGGTATTTTCCGACAAGCGGCATGCCCAGAATGCCGCCGATACATCGTCATTAACCGCGGCACTCGAGATCGCCCGGAAAAAGGACTGGAATACCACAGTGGTGCTGGCGGATGATCGCGCCGCCAGCAATGGCTATAACAATGACAGCACAACAAACACAGTCGAGGTCTATTTGTGCAATGCCCCCCAGGCAACCTGTTTGGCTTTGCCAGCGAATGCCAAACAGGAGGAATATGTTCAGGTGAAAATCACTTCTCATGTTAAAACAAACTTTGCAAGAGTGATTGGGGTTACAGAAGTGGTTAATCACGTAGATGCAGTGGCACATGCAGTCCCAGGGTATCGAAAATCTATTTTTGGAGGGAATGCCCTGGTAGCCCTGAATACGAGGGACTGTCCTGCGATGGATTTTAAAGGCTCGTCCACCACGACGATCACGGGGAGCGGGGTTTTCGTCAATTCAAACTGCAACAGCGGTTCCAACCAGGCCTTTAATGCCAGTACCGGATCCGGCACGTTCGATACGCCCTGCATGAATGTTGCAGGAGGCATTACGATCGGAACGAATACGGTGCTTAGAAGCCCGGGGACATCCTGTGCGAACCACACAAATGACCCGTCCATCCAGATTCCGGACCCTTCCACTGCCTATAAAAAACCAAATCCCTGTGGTACGGCAGCTGGAACCTACGATGTTACAACCTTGTCGCCTGGGAATTACACCGGCGCATTTCCTCCTGGCAATCAAACTGTCATGAATCCAGGTGTGTATTGCATCGACGCCGGAAATCAGGGATTTACCCTGACCGGCGGCCAAACTCTGACCGGTAATAATGTTCTTATCTATATGAAAAGCGGAAATGTCTCCTGGAGTTCCGGCGGTATTCATTTATCGGCGATGAGTGGCATGGATCCCGCACTGGATGGTCTATTGTTATACGTGGCGCCCGGCAACTGCAGTGATGTTTCGATCACCGGTAATGGGACTTCAAGCTACACAGGCACGATTCTTGCTCCATGTTCCAATGTCAAGCTTGCGGGTGGTTCCAGCACCGGAAATGTGCTGGAAAATCAAATTATTGCAGACACCATTACTCTTACCGGCAGTAATACACTAAACATTAACTTCAACGCCAGCCAGCAGTGGCAGCCTCCTGTTCCGCCTGCAATTGAGGTGAATCAGTAGGGATCTGTAAATGTAGGCCGACAGATCAATGATCTGCCGGCCATCCCACCGCGGTCCGGTTGAACCAGTCAATCGATCGGCCAGATCCTTAAACAACTAGCGCCGCCAATTGGCGGCGCTGGTTGTTTCCACTTTTGTCCCCCGCGACCCCCACGGATTATGAATAATATCGATAAAAAACCGCCCTCCATCCTACTTACCTATAAAATCCGGCTCTCCTGTACAATTAACTCGCTTCTGATGTCAGGACGGCTCACTATGTGAATAGTTACACTAAAGGACGGAAAGACTGAATATTCAACATTTGTTGAGAGAGGAAAGTTCCAATTCCACCTCACTGGCAAAAAGAAGAGGCTTGCAAAAAGCCGCAAGCCTCTTCAAAGAAAGGTTGAGAAGCCGTGTTAGGGTCCTCCCAGATTTCCCCCTGATCATCATCCCATATTGGGTTTGAAGCATTTTTGTTTCATAATTCTATAAGGTCTGTACCTGGGAGCCCCACTTGCATAGCGCTCCCAGGTTTATGAAGTTGGCGGACTTTAGGCTACTTTGATTTGAGCCCAAACTTTATTTGGACCATTGCGGGGCTGGTGACCATCTTTCCGCTGGTATCTGTTCCTTTTACTGTCATGTAATAGACTGCCGTTGGATCAGACAAGTTCTTGCTGGCAAAGTTGTAGATGTACTGACCAGCGGTCGGGTCATACCGCATGACACCTGTGGTATCAGCCGCGCTTGTTGAACCAGTTTCATCAATCGAGATGGTTGGATCACTGGAGCTTACAAGACTTGTTCCAATCTTTGGAGCGAGGCCAGAAACAGGAGTTCCTTTGCAATCGGTGATCTGTACTTTGACAGGCAGAGTACTGCCATACTTCCAGACACTCGTTCCATCAGAATTGAACGGGGCAAGAATTCCGGTCATATTGTAAAGATGCGATACGGCGCTGGAGGCGCTACTAGCAGAGCCCTGGGCGTTATCCTTATCTGTCACTTTTACAGTAATCTGAAATGAACCTACACCGTAAGAATGCGGTTGCTGTGGCTGCGTCCCCTGCATAGCCGTGCTGTAAGTTGTGTGTGTAGAACCGTCACCCCAGTCTATATCAACTGACCAAGTTGCATCGTTGACACCAGGGTCAGTGAAACTGAAGTCGAGTTTCACAATATTGCCGGCCACACAGGCTGCACCACTGTTTCCAATGAGTGAATCAATCTGCGGTGTTGGCTTGATGTTATTGACAGTAATACTCAAAGCGGTAGCCCGATCAGTGAACATACCATCTTCGTCGACTAGGTCCACGGTGACTTTATAGCTATTTGGACCATCCGCATAGTTATGGCTCTTGGTACCGCTGTTACTATAGGTATCGCTGCTGCCATCACCCCAGTGGACGATGTAGCTAGATACGATATCGGTGCCAGGATCAGTAACATCGCCCAAGATCAAGCTGTAAGGCGAGCCCTCATTGACATTGCTTGCTCCACTGATCGCAATGCTCGGGACGACGTTGTTGACCTGTGTATTTCTCGTATTAGCATTGAATGTGCTATCATCATCGGTTGCGGTGGCAGATATTATGTAGCTATTGGGACCATCCGCATAGGTGTGAGTCGCTGATGAAGGATTACTGGTTACTGTTTGGACGCTCCCATCACCCCAGTCAATCGTCCAATGAGCAATAGTGTCGGTGCCGGGATCACTTGAACTCAGATTCAGGGTATAGAGACTGCCTTCATCCACATCTGCATTGCCTGAAATGGTCAGTGTCGGAGCTACATTGGCGATGGCCACAATGATACTGCTGGTATTGCTGTAGGCATTGTCTGAATCCTTGACCCGGACACTGACTGTCGAGGTAGCAGGTCCATCTGGGAAGGTGCAATCGAAGCTGCCCGCACCCGTTGCGGTGTCAAAGATTGCATTGGAGAGCGTGCCATTATCGCCACAGCTCTCGCTCACTAGAGCAAAGGTGTCAGCACCGGGATCGGTGCTTGTAAAGGTGTAATTCTTGGTCTCCCCTTCATTGGCAGTGTTCATAGGACTCAGGGTGACCATCGGTGCTACATTGTTCACAACAAGTGAGAAAGTTGTTGTCGAAACGCCACCATGTCCATCATCCGCAGTGATCGTGACAGTCTGGCTATTATCCGGGCCATCTGTTGGTGTATATTGCCAATTCCATGTGCCATTTGAATTCTTTACTAGGGTTCCAACAGATGTACTCAAGTTAACGTAATCTTCATCAGCATCAAACCAAGCACCGGTGTTAGAGGCCGGGCTACCCTCATTGACTGTTACGGAATTTTGATTGGCAGCCACTATCGGAGCATCATTGACCGCCTTGATCGTGATAGTTACGGAAGCAACGTTCGAATCAAGGCTACCGTCATTGGTTTTGTAGGTGAGGCTATCTGAGCCATTGTAGTTCGCGGCCGGAGTATAGCTAAATGATCCGTCTGCATTCAATGTCAACGTGCCATGTGATGGTCCAGCCACCAGCACGGCAGTCAGATTAACGCTATCAATATCAATATCATTGCTTAACACGCCAGCAGCGGCAACTGTGAGAGGAGTATCTTCATCGGTAGTGTAGGTGTCGTTAACCGCTACCGGAGCATCATTGACCGCATTGATCATGATAGTTACGGAAGCAGCATTCGAATCGAGGCTGCCGTCGTTTGTTTTATAGATAAAGCCGTCTGAGCCATTGTAGTTTGCAGTTGGTGTGTAGATAAATGATCCGTCTGCATTCAATGTCAGCGTGCCATGTGACGGATCTGAAACCAGGATCACTTTTAGACTACTGCCATCAACATCAGTATCATTCCCTAATACCCCCGGAATGAGCACATTCAAAGCAGTATCTTCGTTGGTAGAGTAGCTATCATTTGCTGCTACCGGTGCATCATTGCCTGGGTTGATGGTAATACTGACTGTAGCAGGATTCGAATCAGCAGTACTGTCGTTGGCTTTGTAAGTAAAGCTGTCAGAACCGTTGTAATTAGAAGCCGGTGTGTAGCTGAAGGAGCCATTGGAATTAAGTGTAACGTTTCCATGTGCAGGTCCACTCACTAGCACAGCGATCAGGGAGGAGCTATCCACATCAGTATCGTTCGCCAGAACTCCCAAGGTTGCCGTTACATTCAGCGTTGTATCCTCATTGGTTGTGTAGGGCCCATCATTAACTGCTATAGGGGCATCATTGACAGTAATGGCATTGATGATCACTGTGGCAATATTGGAGTCAAGGCTGCCATCGTTGGCCTTGTAAGTAAAACTATCTGAGCCGTTGTAGTTGGCAGTTGGTGTGTAAGTAACGCTGGCATTATCAGAGTTGGGTGACCCTGCCACACAGGCATTATTGGTGATGGAGCCAAGCGTACCATGGCTGGGCGAGGCAACGATACTGAAAGTTAATTCGCACGTCTGAACGTCAGTACCCGTTAGGATAATTGCCTTGGCAGTGTCTTCATTAGTGCTCGTTGTCACTGCATTTGCCGTTGGAGCAGTATTAGTCGGCACATTGATGACAACCGCACCATTCTTTTGGTCATTCTTGTTATTGGCACCAGTGCCATCGTTATTAGTAACAGTTACCTTTACGTTATATGTACCGTTTAAAGTTCCTTCCGGGATAGTCAAAACGATACTACTACTGTAGCCCATACCTGAAGAAAGGGGGTTTGAATTTGAAACAGTTGTTCCAAGCAAATCTACTATGCCAGTTGTGGTACCTGTAGTACTCGTAGCGTAATTGAACGAGACGGTTAAAGTCGCAGGTAGCGATGTAAATGTTACGGAGCTAGAAGGTGAAGTGATAGTTACGGAACTCACAGAATCTGTAAAATCTGTTATTGCAACCCCCGACACTTCACCAGTAGCGGTCACATGGTATGTCGCAACAAACCAATTGGGCAGATTAAACTGATAAGTCCACGCGCCATTTGCATCCGCCTGCTTATTGGTCGCGATACTCCAGGTCTGGCCGATGCTATCATTGACATACAGGACCACCCACTCGCCTGGCTGCCAGTTGCCACTAGACAGGGTCACCTGTTCGGCGGGGGCATAGTCAGCCTTGTCGCTGGTGACAAACGGTAAAAGAACCGCAGATGCGGTCGGGGCAGCTTCCTGAGTCAGCTCAGAGGGGGGAGCCTGTGTGGGTGCCTCGGTTGGAGCCAGGGTGGGCTCTTCCGTGGGTTGTGTGGTCGGTGCCACCGTAGCGGCCTGGGTCGGCTCTTCGGTCGGCTGGGAGGTTGGCGCCACGGTCGGGGCCTGTGTCGGTTCCAGGGTGGGTTCCTCAGTGGGCATCGCAGGCACCGTCACGGTAAACCCTCCATTTTCGGAAACCCCAGAGATCTGGCCGGCGGCTACATAGGTGTAGCTGCCATCCGCTGCATCGGCAGGAAGCTTCACCGGACAGGACCAGGCAGCGCTATCATCCGCTGTTGCTTCACAGGAGGCGGCAAAATCGTTCGGGCCGCTTACCTCGACAACGACTGTCTCACCAGCCGTATAGCCCGCACCATCACTGTTGTCCCCGCTGATAGTAACAGTCGAACCGGGCTGGTAATCGGGTTGATCCGTCCCCGTATAGGCCAGGGCTCCAATGGGAGCGAATGCCTGGAACAGGATCAGTGCGATTACAAATGCATTCAATAATTTATTTCTCATTGCATACTCCTTCGTTACTCGAGTCTAGAAAAGTTACTTTTATTTCCATCCAGTCCCGCGATCCAATTGTCGTACGGGCACCTCCTGGTGATATGATGACCCCCGAAGGGGAGCATTGCGATAAAAGCCAGGAATCCGGCAAATAATGTTTTGTCCTTACAACCTTGCAAGCTCGCATTCATGACGCCTTTCACAAATGCCGGTTACGAGAAGGGTGTCGCAAAAAGGTTGCATCTGTATGACGGTGTGTCGCAGATTCAGTCGAGTCCGTCGCAAAACAGGGAAACGTTCAAAAATCAGATCGCTCTTTGTCCGCTTAAAGATCAAATTTGTTCTGATGACATTGTTTTCGGCGGGGTTGAGATTAATCCTGTTACTCCCCGGTTAAAGAACACGCAGCCTGTGGGACCCGCCAGGGTGGCATCCACAGGCTGCGGCGAGGCAGGTCAGGGACGCGCCTGCCTCATGGGATCAGATGGGCTAATCCGTTGAGCGCCAGAGTGACGGAGTGGTACAGGATCCAGGCGCTGTACATCAGCGCGATCAGCGTGCACAGGTGGATCGTCGTCATCTCAATGCGTCGTCGCTTCTGGAATTGTTTCATTTGTTCTGACATGGTCGATACCCTTTCGCAATGTAGAGGATAATGTGTTGAAGGGGGTTCCCTTCATTCCTGTAAAGTCGATGTCAGGACGACGCACAGATTTGCCGGTTACCTTTTTGTTGTCGCAATTGGGTTGAAAAGAAAAGATTCCCCTGTCGCAGGATTGGCGCTTTCCGTCATAAGTTTGGCAGCCGTGCCAGCCTTGAGGAGGGTCTGCGACCGCACCGGGATTGGATCCCTGGCTGCCAAGGGAAAAAGCCATCCAGGAGGGTGTTAAACAAAAAACTGTGCCCATCTGGCACAGTTATAAATTCTTTCCGAAAAAGTGTTCCCACCCGCACCTCAACTCATCTTTCGAGGATCCTTCATCCTATGTACTTTCTGGCTGGAATGGATCTATGGGGAGCTATTCAGGCGCCAGCCGGTAGCCCACCCCCACCACGGTCTGGACGATGAGCGGGTTGGCCGGGTCGGCTTCGATCTTGCGGCGCAGGCGGTAGACCACATTCTTGAGCATGGTGTTGTCCGCTTCGGCGGTGTAGCCCCAGACCTTCTGGTTCAATTCCTCGGTCGATACGATCTGTCCCGGGCGGTTCATTAGGTAATACAGTAGGCGCAGCTCCAGGTTTGTGAGCTGGACCACGCCGCCGTTCTTTAACATCACAAACCGCTCGGACGGGAAGAGCTGCAGGGTTCCGACCTTGAGCGGGTTCATCTCATCTGGCAGGACACTGCCAAACCGCCTCAACCAGACCTGGACCTTGGCCTGGAACAACGACGGGCTGACCGGCTTGAGAATGCAGTCGTCGACACCCGCTTTGTAGGTCTCGATCACGTACTCCTCCGAGCGGGTCGGGATCAGGAGCATGATGGGCGTGAGCATCTCTGCCCGCAGGCTGCGGATCAGCTCGAGCGTATCCGTTTCCGGGAAATTTATATCCAGGATGATCAGGTCTGGCGACTCCATCTCACAGCGCTGCAGGGTGCGGGTGGGGTCGGCTTCGAGCAGCACATTTAACTGCCGCTGCTGTAAGCTAAAAACCCACAGGGGTCCTGTGGTTTGCTGGTTGCTGACGACCAGTACCTTTGGTGCGCGTCCCAATTTCTCTGCCATGTTCTGCCTTTTTCTTCCTTGTGCGCACAATCTCTGTCGCCTGAGAATCTGTCCTTGCTGTGCGTGGTGATTATAGATACTATGTAAGAAAAGAGCAAGCGGGTCGTTTCTCCCGGAACGGGACACCGAGAGGTGTGGTACGCTCCAAGTGCTGAAAGAAAGGAGGAACGTGTGGAACCAAAAACAACCC
>JBLMZU010000349.1:0-6283 GCA_050258995.1 Bacteroidota bacterium | reverse complement strand
TGCAACAAGCCGATCATCCAATAATAAGACTCGTGAGGGATTGAGCCATGGAACCGAATAAGCCGCTCGGTACGGTGGAACACGTCATGGAGGAAGAGATCCGCATCTACCATCCCTTCCGGAGTCTGTTCATGCTCGACATCCTGCGCGACCGCGATTCCCGGCCGGCCATTTTCTGGGCATTGGGCACCCTGCTGGCCGGGACCCTGGTCTATCACTGGCTGGAAGGCTGGAATTACCTCGATTCCCTGTACTTTTGCGTGGTCAGCCTGGCGACTGTGGGATATGGTGACTATACGCCATCAACACCCACTGCCAAGATTTTCACTATTTTTTACATCATCAACGGTATCGCCATCCTGCTGGCACTCTTCGACCGGATCCGCATGGTCCGCAGCCAGCGCATCGACAGGCTGGTTGAGCGCCGCAGGCGAAGTCAATGACGCAAATGTTTACCTGTCAAGTCATAATTTGTTGATTTACACCCATGGATTTGTTGCATTGTTGAGAGCAGAATCAACAGTGGAACGATGACACGGGCCTGGTATTCCTGTAAAGTATAGCTGGTGCAAAGCCACCTGTACTTCCCGTTAAACATCAACGAAGTAGAAATGGAGGATTCAACCTATGGCACTGGCAACCGATCCCCGGCCTCGAGGCAGGAAAAGTAACGCCTACCAAATCTTTATCCTCGTCCTGACCGTGCTCTCGCTGGCGATCATGGTCTGGCTGCTCATGCCGATCACGCCGCAAACACGCGAACTGCTGAACATCTACGATAACATCATCTGCTTTATCTTCCTGTATGATTTCGCAATGAACATGCTGGAAGCCCGGAAGAATAAAACAAATTACTTCATCAAGGAACGCGGCTGGCTGGACCTGCTCGGCTCCATCCCCTCCTTCGGCATCACAACGTACGGCGGCCTGCTGCGCCTGGCCCGGTTGAGCCGGCTGGCCCGCATCGGCCGCCTGCTGCGCGGGCAGAAAAAGAAGGAGCTGATCGAGGATGTGCTCCGTAACCGCAACCAGTACACCGCGTTTATCACGATTCTTTTGACCGTCATCGTGCTGACCGTGGGCAGTGTGCTGGTGCTCCAGTTTGAAAGCAAAAATCCGGATGCAAACATACAAAGCGGCTGGGATGCCATCTGGTACTCGATCGTAACCATCACAACGGTGGGGTATGGCGACCGCTACCCGATCACGTACGGCGGGCGCATCACGGCCATGTTCATCATGTTCATGGGTGTTGGCATCATCGGCGCCCTGGCCTCTATTCTGTCCAGCCTGCTGGTGGGTTCACCTTCCAACGCCGCCGAGCAGGAGCAACCTCTTGCACCGGATGGCAGCCTTCTCCCCGTCGAGCTGGTCGAAGCGCCGGCCACCAAGGAAGATGTGGCTATCCTCAAAAACGAGATCGCCTCGCTACGCACGCTTTTGGAAAAAATGGCAGGCGCTGACGGCCACAAACAGTCAGCAGAGATCAAGAATTGATCGATCCATTTTGTTTGAATCTTACACATCATATCGGTAGAAAATAAGAGAAGGAAAAATCACATGACCCACCAGCCTGATAAACATTCGCGCGCCACGCTGCCCATCCCCCACCGGGAATATATGGGGCTCGTCAAATACGATGCCAGGGACCCGGAAGCGAAATTCCCGCCCATCGAGCCGCTGCGCCCACCGGTTGGTGCACCGAATGTGCTCATCATCCTACTCGACGATGTTGGCTTTGGCGCATCCAGCGTGTTCGGAGGACCCTGCCAGACGCCGACAGCCGAACGGCTGGCCGCGAGCGGTTTGAAGTACACGCGCTTTCACACCACTGCGCTTTGCGCTCCAACCCGCCAGGCTTTGCTGACCGGGCGCAATCACCATACAGTCGGGATGGGCACCATCACCGAGCTCGCCACCGCCGCACCCGGCTATACCTCGGTCCGGCCCAATACCTGCGCCCCACTGGCCGAGACGCTCAAGTTAAACGGCTACTCGACGGCCCAGTTCGGCAAGTGCCACGAAGTGCCGGTCTGGCAGACCAGTCCCATGGGACCCTTCGACGCCTGGCCCACCGGCGGCGGCGGGATGGAGTACTTCTTCGGTTTTATCGGCGGCGAGACCAACCAGTATTACCCGGCTCTCTATGAAGGCACGACACCCGTCGAGCCGAAAGCGACGCCCGAGCAGGGCTACCATTTCATGGAGGATATGACCGACCGGGCCATCGGCTGGGTGCGCCAGCAAAAGGCCTTAATGCCCGACAAGCCCTTCTTTATGTATTTTGCGCCGGGAGCCACCCATGCGCCGCACCATGTCCCCAGCGAATGGGCAGACAAATACAAAGGCAAATTCGATCAGGGGTGGGATCAGCTGCGCGAGGAGATCTTTGCCCGCCAGAAGAAGCTGGGCGTCATCCCGGCCGATTGTGAGCTGACCGCCCGCCCGAAGGAGATCCCCGCCTGGGACGAGATGCCCGCGGCCCTCAAGCCGGTCCTGACCCGCCAGATGGAGATCTATGCCGGGTTCCTGGAATATACCGATCATCACATCGGGCGGCTTGTCAACCAGGTCCAGGAGCTGGGCATCCTGGAAAATACCCTGGTCTACTACATCATCGGCGACAACGGCGCCAGCGCCGAAGGAACCGTCAATGGGACCTTCAATGAAGGTTTCATCTTCAACAACATGGCCGCCATGGAAACGCCCGAGTTCCTGACCGCCCATATCGATGGATTCGGTGGACCGGATTCCTATAATCACTACGCCGTCGGCTGGGCGCACGCCATGGATACCCCCTATCAATGGACCAAGCAGGTGGCCTCCCACTGGGGCGGCACGCGCAACGGCACGATCGTCCACTGGCCGAATGGCATCCAGGCACAGGGTGAGACACGCGATCAGTTCCACCACGTGATCGATATTGCACCAACCGTCCTCGAGGCGGCGGGGCTGCCGGAGCCGCTCTCCGTCCACGGCGTGCAGCAAAAACCGTACGAAGGCACGAGCATGCTCTACAGCTTCGACGATAAGGCAGCAGGCGAACGGCACACGACCCAGTATTTCGAGATGTTCGTCAACCGCGGCATCTATCACAACGGCTGGACGGCCGTGACCCGCCACAGCACACCCTGGGTGGTCGAAAAGCTGCCGGCCTTCGAGGAGGATGTCTGGGAGTTGTACGCGCCCGGTGACTGGACACAGGCGCACGATATCGCCGCCGGGAACCCGGAGATGCTCAAGGAGCTCCAGCAGCTGTTCCTGATCGAAGCCATCAAGTATCACGTGCTTCCCCTGGATGACCGGCGCATCGAGCGCTTTAACCCCGACCTGGCGGGACGCCCGGTGCTCATCCGCGGCAACTCACAAATGTTGTTCGGCGGCATGGGCAGGCTGACCGAAAACACCGTATTGAACCTGAAGAACAAATCCCATTCCATCACGGCCGAGATCGTGCTCCCGGATAAGATTGCCAACGGCGTCATCATCGCCCATGGCGGTGCCTTTGCAGGCTGGAGTCTGTATGCCTGTGATGGAAAGCTCAAGTATTGCTACAACCTTCTGGGACTGCAGCGTTTCTATACTGTATCCAGCAACCCATTGCCGGCCGGTCTTCACCAGGTACGCATGGAGTTTGCCTATGATGGCGGTGGACTCGCCAAAGGCGGTAATGTCACCTTATTCGTCGATGGAAATAAGGTGGGAGAGGGCCGTCTTCCTGTGACCGTCCCGATGATCTTCTCCGCCGACGAGACAACCGATGTCGGTTATGAGAGCGCATCGCCCGTCTCGGAGGACTACACCTCAGAGACCAGCAAATTCAACGGTACGATCAAATGGGTGCAGCTGGACGCGGGTGTGGATGACTACGATCACTTTATCAGCCCGGAGGAGCGCCTCCGGGTGGCGATGGCACGGCAGTAAAACAGAGCGACCCATTGAGGAACCATCATGGATAGTGTCAAACGCATTGAAGGACGGCTGGTCATTTTCCTGGTTGGGATGGCAGCGTTTTTTGTCATTTTGTTTGGGATCCGCGACTCTGCCTCGATCATCAATCCGATCCTGCTGGCGCTGGTCATTACCATCACCGTCCTGCCGGTGCCCAGCCGCCTCACAAAACGCGGCATGCCGGGCTGGCTGGCACTGGTGCTGACCATCCTGATGGTTGTTCTTGTTTTGGGCCTGGTCATCGCAACGGTTTTCTTCTCGATCGCCCAGCTCTCCACAAGCCTGCCCACCTACCTGTCGAGTGCCTCCCAGCAGGCAGCTTCAACGACCGATTCTACGACGGCTGCCCAGATCAACCAGGTGACCATTTCCATGGGGCCGATCATGCAGGGTTTTTTGGTGAACATCACCAACCTGCTGGTCCAGTTCGGCCTGGCGCTCGTCATCTTCTTCTTTATGATCAGCGCCGCCATCTCGTTGCCCACGCCCTCCCGGCTGGGGCTCGATCCAGACATGCCCATCATTAGCAGGGTCACGGCCCTGACGGAGGATGTCCGCAAATACATGACCGTCCTGACCGGGGTCAATTTCCTGGTCGGCTTGGGGGATACACTTTTCCTAATGATGATGGGTGTGGATTATGCCGTGCTGTGGGGTATGCTGGCCTGGTTCATGGGTTACATCCCCTCGGTTGGCTTCCTGATCGCCTTGATCCCACCCGTCCTTATTGCCTATGCCCAGTATGGGCTGCAGACCGCGCTGATCGTGTTGGTTGGTTATATCCTGATCAATGGCGGCGTGCAGAATTTCTACCAGCCCAAGGTGATGGGCGATCGTTTGAAGATCTCGCCGGTCGTCGTGTTTGTCGGTTTGTTTGTCTGGGGCTATCTGCTCGGTGGGATCGGCGCCATCCTGGCCGTCCCGATGACTTTGCTGGTGCTCATCCTGTTGGAAAATTTCGAAGTGACACGTCCCCTGGTGATATTGTTCCGCTACACAGGCGAGGAAAAGAAGGAAGAACGAAAAGCGGCGAGGGAATATGTGCAGGATTGGTGGGGTGGAATTACACGGACCATCCGACCAACGCCTGATAATAAAGTGGATGGCAATTAAGCCGCCCCCGCCTCGCAGCCGGAGAGCCCATCGATGACGACACTCACCCAGACTCGCGAAAAACGATCCCTGAAACATCGGTTTCTGCCGATCCTGAACTGGCTGCCAGGATATGAGTGGGCCTGGCTGCGCGGCGATATCCCGGCGGGTCTGACGGTGCTGGCGCTGCTCATCCCAGAGGGCATGGCCTATGCCGAGATCGCCGGCATGCCCCCTCAGACTGCCTTTTATGCTGCGCCGATCGGCCTGCTGTTGTACGCGGTTTTCGGCACTTCACGGCAACTGGTTGTCGCCGTCTCGGCTGTGATCGCCACCATGTCGGCCGCCGCCATCGCACCGCTAGCTGCAGCAGGCTCACCCGAATACGCAGCGTTGACCGCCGGGCTGGCCATCTTGGCCGGATTGATCGCCGTCCTGGCAGGGCTTTTCAAGCTCGGGCGCATCGCCAATTTCTTTTCCGAATCGGTCCTGGCCGGTTTTGTGACCGGGCTTGCGCTGACGGTCGCCATCAAACAGGTGCCAAAGATGCTGGGGTTCGAAGGCAGCTCTGGCAATTTCTGGGAGCGACTGGCCCACATCTTTACCCACCTGGATGAGACGCATCTCCTGACCCTGGCAGTTGGCCTGGTCGCACTCGTCCTGCTCTTTTCCATGGAGCGATACTTCCACAAGCTGCCCGCGGCCCTGATCGTGATGCTGCTCGGCATCTTCTTCTCCAGCCTGTTCGCCCTGGAGCTGAAGGGGGTCCATGTGGTGGGAGAAATTCCCGCCGGGCTGGCCCCTCCGAAACTGCCCGGGCTTTCGGCCGAACAATGGCTGCTGCTCCTGCCGGGCGCCTTTGGGATCGCGCTGGTAAACTTTGCCGAGGCCTACGGCCCAGCCCGCACCTTCGCCGGCAAGCATGGCTATGAGATCGACGCGAACCAGGAGCTGGTAGGCCTGGGGGCGGCCAACCTGGGGGCAGGATTCTTCCAGGGATTTTCGATCGGCTCCAGCCTCTCCAAGTCGGCGGCCAATGAACGGGCAGGCGCAAAAACCCCTGTCGCCCTGATCGTGTGCGCCATCCTGACCGTGATCGTGGCGCTTTTCTTCACGCCGTTCTTCGCGCCCCTGCCGGAAGCCGTTTTGGGCGCCGTGGTGATCGTCGCCATCACGGGGATGATCAAAGTCAAAACCATCCGGCGGCTTTATCGTTTGAACCGGACGGATTTCACGCTCG
>JBLMZU010000348.1:0-5137 GCA_050258995.1 Bacteroidota bacterium | reverse complement strand
GTCCCCTGGTAGATGACACCTCGCACCCGATACCCATCATTGGTGTTCCCGGCTACCCGGTCTCTGCCGCTTTAACGGTCGATATCTTCGTCGAGCCGCTGCTTGCTCAATGGCTGGGAAGAAGACCAGTCGAGCTGCCCGTGGAAACAGCCACCCTGACCCGCAAGATTGTCTCCCCGGCCGGCGATGACGATTTTGTTCGTGTGGCGGTGGGCAAGGTGGATGATCGCCTCCTGGCCGCGCCTTTGTCCCGGGGGGCCGGCGTGATCACCTCCCTGGTCCAGGCAGATGGCCTGGCTCTCATCCCGCGCGGGGTGCAGGGGATGGAGGCAGGTGAACAGGTGGCGGTTCGCCTCTACCGCAATAAATCGGAGCTCGAAAAAACGATCTTCTGTATCGGCTCCCATGATTTGACGCTCGATCTCATGTCACAATTCCTTGCCGGGCACGACCGTCGGCTTGCCTCGGCGAACGTCGGCTCCCAGGGAGGCCTGGTCGCCCTTCGTCGCGGCGAGGCGCATCTGGCTGGATCCCATCTCCTCAATCCGGAGACGGGCGAATATAATATTTCCTATATCCGCCACTACATGCCCGGTATTCCCGTCAAAGTGGTGTCGCTGGTGGGGCGGGAGCAGGGGCTTTTGATCCGGCGCGGAAACCCAATCGGGATCAAAGGCCTGGAGGACCTCGCCCGGGCCGAGGTCCGGTTCGTAAACCGGCAGCGCGGGGCGGGTACGCGCGTCCTGCTTGATTATCATTTGAAGGCGATGTCCATCAACCCGGAGCAGATTGTCGGCTATGATCAGGAAGAGTATACTCATTTGGGAGTAGCAGCCGCGATCGTCTCTGGTAGAGCAGATTGTGGGCTGGGAATTGCCGCCGCCGCGCAGGCATTGGATCTGGATTTCATCCCCTTGTTTCAAGAGCGTTATGACCTGGTGATCCCCAGGAGATTTGCAGGGACGGAGCTGCTGGCCCCTCTTTTTGAGCTTTTGACTGATCGCAACTTCCAGGAGGCAATATCTCATCTGGTGGGATATGACGTGTCTGTCATGGGGAGGCTTGTCTTGGAGGACTAGATGTCCGAAGCGCTCGTGATCGATGACAATCGTTCCACCGCCGATGCCCTGCAGCAGATGCTGGCCGTTTTTGGATTGAAAGCGCGGGCGGCGTATGGATCAAGTCCGGCCATGGCTCTTCTAGGGAGCGGCTTCATTCCTCATTTTATCTTCCTGGATATCAACATGCCCGGCGTGGACGGCACCGAAATCCTGGCCTACCTGCGCCGTGAACCGGAGCTGATCCCGGTCCCGGTATTTATCGTGACATCCGATGATCAGCCCGAGACGCGGCGAAAAGTGATGAAGCTTGGCGCAACGGCCATGATCATTAAACCTGCCACCATCGATGTGCTCGAGAATGCCTTGAAAAAGGCGAAGATATTGTAGAATGGATCTGAATGAAATCTTCATGACCGCCACTGCACAGTGGCGGTCATTTGCGATAATTCAAATCAGAGAAAAGGATTGGAAATGGGTAGGGTTACACTGTATTTTGTTCTGGGGGTCCTTCTTCTGGCTGCCTGTGGGTCTGGACCGGCTTCTTCGGAGCAGGGCGACGCGGGCATGCTTGCAACTGTCCCGGCAGAGTATGCGGGGAAGACAAATCCACTGGGAGCGGACGCAGCGGAGCAGGGGGCGAAAGTCTTTAAGACCAACTGCGAGATGTGCCATGGCTCACAGGGCCATGGAGATGGACCGGCGGGCGGCTCACTCGACCCCAGGCCCAAGAACCTGGCGGAGCTACAGAAAAGTGCTGGGGATGATTATCTCTTCTGGCGCATTCGTGAAGGCAGGCCGGGTACTGCCATGGTGTCCTGGAAGGGGGTCCTGTCGGATGAGCAGATCTGGCAGGTTATCTCCTTCATTCGAACGCTGCAGGAGTAATTGACCTGCTTATCCATACCTTTTTACGAAGACTCAATCACAACGTTAATAAGCGATTTAAGAAATCTGCGTATAATAAATACAACAAAGGAGAGAGTAAATATGGCAATTTCTGCAGGGATTCCCGCGCCCGAGTTTGAGCTGCAAGATGACACCGGTACACCACGCAAACTGTCCGATTACAAGGGCAGGAACGTGGTGTTGTATTTCTATCCGAAGGATGACACGCCGGGTTGCACGAAGGAAGCCTGTAACTTCAGGGACGATTACTCGGCCTATGAACAGGCTGGTGTGGCCATCCTGGGCGTCAGCCCCGATGATGTTAAATCCCATGCCAAATTTAAGCAGAAATTTCAACTCCAGTTTCCGCTGCTGTCCGATATAGGACACAAGGTGTGCGATCTATACGGCGTCTGGGGACCCAAGAAGTTTATGGGCAAGGAATATGAAGGCGTATTGAGAACCACTTTCCTGATCGATGGAAATGGAAATATCCTAAAAGTGTATGAAAATGTACGTCCTGCGGAGCATAGTGCCGAACTTTTGTCAGAATTAGGGGCAAATGCTTGATCTTTTAATGATTCTTGATAAAGAATATGATTTTCGTCCCTGTAAATTCGTGACAAATAGAGGAAAGTTTGGTAAATTAAAGCGTTTGAAGATTGGGGAGGGTCCCCATTGAAGATATAGAGGAGAGAGAGAAGCATGCGACATTTTGTGGTTGTGGGAATTCTTGTCATCGTAGTGGCGATTCTCGCATATGTTGGGATGATGGCGGCGGGGTTAATGCCTGTGGAGGCAAGTGCACAATCTGTGTCCATAGACAGGCTTTGGGATCTGGAACTGGCAACAATTTCCTTCCTGGCGGCTTTGATCCTTGTGCCGCTCGTCTATAGCCTGTTTGTCTTCCGGCGACGGAAGGGCGATACAACAGATGCGGCCCACGTGGAGGGGAATACCAATCTCGAGATCGCGTGGACGATCGTTCCGTTGTTCCTGGTGATGGCGTTTGCCTACCTCGGGGCAGGAAATCTGGCGGAGATCCAGCGGGCAGATCCGAATGCGATCGTGGTCAAAGTAACCGCCCAACAGTGGTCCTGGAGCTTTGAATATCCCTCCTATGGAGTGACATCGACAGAGTTACATCTCCCTGTGGGGAAGCAGGTCCTCCTGCAAATGACATCCCGGGACGTGATTCACTCGTTCTGGGTTCCGGAGTTTCGTCCCAAGCAGGACCTGGTACCCGGCCGGATTACCCAGCTGAGGATCACACCAACCAGGATCGGGAACTACAAGGTGCGGTGTGCCGAGCTTTGCGGCACCTCGCATGCTTATATGGAACAGCCTGTCATCGTCTCCAACCAGGCTGACTTTGATTCCTGGATGGGTGTGGAGGTGAAGAAGGCCCAGGCAGCAGCAGCGACTCCGGAGGGACGCGGCCAGGCACTTGTCGCCGCAAGCGGATGCGCCGCCTGCCACTCCATCACCGGGGCGGCGGGAATCGGCCCAACCTGGTTCGGTTTGTTTGGTTCCCAGGTGCCGATTTCCGGCGATGGGACGGTTACGGCCGATGAAGCTTATATCCATGAATCGATCAAGGCACCTCAGGCAAAGATCGTGAGGGGTTTTGAGAACCAGCTGATGCCGAATTATGGATTTAACGATAATCAGATCAATGATATTGTCGCGTACATTAAGACGTTGAAATAGAGAGTGAGTCAAGGAGTTGAGATGAGAAACAAACATCCTGTTTGGAGCGGATTTCTGCTCCTCATCATTGGCGGGGTCATCGGTTATGGGGTGGGGTTGGGGATTGATTACCTGGTTGGTGGGGCGCTGAACTTCACCGGTTCTGTCGCTGCGGCATTCGCCTTGTTGTTTGCGGTGAGTGCATTTTTCTTCGGGCTCTTTGGGTACCGTGGGATCACCCGTGGACTCGTCTGGCAGGTGATTGGCACCCTCATTGGCGGGCTTTTTGTGACAGGTGTTCGTGCCCTGATGGGATTGAGTGCCTTCGGTAATTTTTTCTTTACCGAGCCGGCCTGGGTGTTCGGCGCTATGGTTGGTGTCATTTCTTTCATCTTTGGCGTTGGAGTAGTGGATGACTGGATGAAGTGGGCGCGTGGGATTGACACCCCCGAGCATCATGAGGATGTGCCCACTTGGGAAAAGTACTTTGGCGTGTCGATGGATCATAAAGTGATCGGTATCCAGTACACGGTTACGGCCCTGATCCTGATGGGTGTCGGCGGTACTTTTGCCATGATCTTCCGTACCGAGCTGGCCCATTCACAGCTTCAATTTCTAACCACCACCTTCCACCTGTTCGGCCAGAATGGCCCACAGTTTTACAACACGATCATGTCGCTGCACGGCATGATCATGATCATCTCGATCCTGTTGGGTATTTCGGGCATCATGAACTATGTCGTCCCATTGTTGCTCGGCGCACAGGACATGGCCTTTCCACGTATGAATGCATTCGCATACTGGGTGGCAGTGCCTGCCTCCGTGCTCCTGCTCATGAGCCTGATCCTTGGCGGTTTCGACACCGGCTGGACGGGATATCCGCCTCTTTCGGCGCGTGCCCCCGTCGGCGTGCAGATGTTCTTTTGGGGCGTTTTTACCGCCGGCTGGTCTTCCATTCTTGGCGCATTAAATATCATCGCCACTGTGGTTCGCATGCGGGCCAAGGGAATGACGGCCATGCGCATGCCCATCTTCGTCTGGTCTTCGGTTGCGACATCCATTATTGCCCTGACGGCCACGCAGCTGATCGGTCTTTCCTTCCAACTGGTGAGTTTCCAGCGTTTGTTCGGGATGGGATTTTTCGATGCTGCCAAGGGTGGCAATCCGGTGCTCTTCCAGCATCTGTTCTGGTTCTATTCCCACCCGGCCGTGTACGTGTTCGTGCTGCCGGGCCTGGGCGTGATCTCTGAGCTGCTGCCGGTCTTTGTCCGAAAGCCGCTGTTCGGGTATCGCTGGGTTGCCATGTCCTCCCTGGGCATTGCGCTGGTTGGCTTCCTGGTCTGGGCGCATCACATGTTTGCGTCTGGTATGAACGAATACCTGCGCGTGCCGTTCATGTACAGCACGCTGCTGGTGGCCGTGCCGACCGGCGTGAAGTTCTTCTCCTGGGTGGCGACCATGTGGGGAGGCAAGATCCAGACGCCTACGCCGATGCTTTTCGT
>JBLMZU010000347.1:0-6455 GCA_050258995.1 Bacteroidota bacterium | reverse complement strand
AGTGGATCTATGTCAGCGACATTGAATCAGGCCGGTCATTGCACCGGGATGACCCACGCCATGTTCCCCTGTACAAGCTGCTGGCAGAAGTCCAGGCACGCTACCAGCGCCCGCTGCTGATCAGTGAGACCAGTGCGGAGGATCACCACCGCACGGACTGGCTCTCCTATGTAGGCGAACAGGTTCGTCTGGCACTCCAGGCAGGCGTGCCGCTGGAGGGAGTATGCTGGTACCCAATCGTGGATTATCCCGGTTGGAACAACGACCGCGCCTGCCAGACAGGGCTGTGGGGTCTATGCGATGAACGAGGATCCCGTCAAGTCCATGAACCACTGGCCCGCGAGCTTGCTCGTCAATCCGCCCTGCTGGAGAAGGCACGCATCTGCCCACCCTCGATTTCACTTCCGGAAAAGAATTAACGAAAGGCATCTCTTCCCGCCAAGATCCCGGAACGGCATCGTCCATGTTTTTCACAGATGCTATACTTGGATGAAGACGCATTGTACAGATCAGGATGAAGCAGAAAGATGACCATCGAAGCAAAAATCATTCCCCTGCTGCTCGCACTCTTATCAGGGTGTGGGAACCGGACATTCAGTGTTTCATTGGAAGGAATGGAAACCGAAACATCTTCCCCAGCCTCTTTCCCTCCCAAAATCGATGCCCAGCCCTTTTCCCACGTACACGGCTGTTCCTCCCCTGCCATCCGCTCTGCCGACGATCCCCGATCCATTCGATGAATTGAGAAAACGATCCGGGAAGACATTGCTCTCTCCCAATGGCCAATGGTCAGCGAATTTCAACTCGGCCAGCATGGAAGTAGTGAACCAGACCAGCGGCAGGGTCTGGACTTTGCCGTGCACACTTTTTAAGGAGTGTAGTGTCATCACACCGGTGAAGTGGTCATCCGACAGTAGCACCCTGTTTTTTGCGCCGGAAGCGATCGTCTTTGAGACGCCTGTTGGCATCAAGCTGTATTCGGGGGTTGCCAAAATCGATCTGAAGACCGGAGCCTGGCAGAAAATTCTGGAGGAGACGGATCGTTACTACGATTTTGCGGTATCGAACGATGATGCCTATCTGGCGTACACGCAGCCGGCAGGAAATTTCGGCGACAACCATTCAGTCATCATAAGGGTCCTGAATTTAAGAAATGGCCATGAGGCGAAATACAGCCTGGATGGCTTCGTCGGGGGCAATATAGTCTGGTCTCCCTACACGACACGATTTGTATTTCAGATCCAGGATCCGGGCAGTGGTTCTTCCCTTCTCTACTACGATGTAAGTTCGGATGTGCTGAAATACATTTTGAAAGAGGAGAAAAACGATTTCAGGATTTTATCCTGGGGACAGGACAATCTTGTACCGCTGCAGAAAATTGCCTGGTCCGATCGAGCCCTTTCCGACTGGATCTTAAATCCATTTACCAATGAAATCCTGCCGGGTACAACGCCCAATTAAGAATTGCAGATGGATGTCACATCCGCCGGATATCAACAGAACCCCTTGCACGCCACTTGACTGATCGTCTCTTTCCCCGTAATATTATCCAGTTTTATAGAACATACATTCACTCAATGAAGCTTTGCCGCGAAGATTCCTTTTGACGTGGGGGACCCTTCCTTTACCTGTTAGTCTTCGCGTAACGGACTCGCTGCGGTCAAAGATTCCTTGGTGGAAAAAGGATTTGACATGGAACTCGGTTTAGTTCGAAAAATAGATATTGATCATGAGATGCAGCAGGCGTACCTTGATTACGCCATGTCTGTGATCGTGGCACGCGCCCTGCCCGATGCCCGCGACGGCCTCAAGCCTGTGCAGCGCCGCATCCTGTACGCAATGTACGACATGGGCATCCGGGCTGACTCTGCGTACAAGAAGTCCGCCCGTATCGTCGGCGAGGTGCTCGGTAAATATCACCCGCACGGTGACTCGGCGGTCTACGAAGCGATGGCGCGCATGGCCCAGGATTTTTCCATGCGTACACTGCTGGTGGATGGGCAGGGCAACTTCGGCTCGGTGGACGGCGATCCGCCGGCTGCCATGCGTTATACGGAAGCCCGCCTGACATCCGCCGCCCTCGACATCCTCTTTGATCTCAACAAGAACACGGTCGATTTCACGCCCAATTTCGACGACACACTCTCGGAGCCGGATGTCCTGCCATCCGCGATTCCGAACCTGCTCGTCAACGGAGCAACCGGTATCGCGGTCGGCATGGCCACATCCATCCCGCCCCATAACCTGAGCGAGGTCGTCGACGCGCTGGTTTACATGCTCGAGAAGTACGAGAAGCTGGATGACATCGATGTCGATACATTGATGGAATTCATCCAGGGACCGGACTTCCCGACCGGCGGCCTGATCCTTCAGGAGAAAGGTGAGGAGGGGATCGAATCGGCCTACGGCTCGGGGCGCGGGCGGGTGATCGTGCAGGCCAAGGCGCACATCGAGGAGATGGACCGCGGCCGCAACCGGATCATCGTCACCGAGCTGCCGTACATGGTCAACAAGTCCAGCCTGATCGAGCGCATCGCCGACCTGGCGCGCGAGGGCCATTTCGACGGCCTTTCCGACCTGCGCGACGAATCCGACCGCCACGGGATGCGCATCGTGCTGGAAATCGGAAAGAACGCCGATCCCGAGCTGATCCTGCGCGAGCTTTACAAGCGCACGCCGATGCAGACCACCTTCAGCATCAACCTGCTGGCCCTGGTGGATGGGGAGCCGCGCACGCTGACCCTCAAGCAGGCGCTGCGCGTCTACATCGAGCACCGGCTGGAGGTCATCAAGCGCCGGGCCGAGTATGACCTGGAAAAAGCCAAACAGCGCGCTCACATCCTGGAAGGCTACCTGATCGCTTTAAAGAACCTGGACGAGATCATTGAGCTCATCCGCTCCGCTGCAGACGTGGACATGGCCCGGACAAAGCTGATGAAGCGCTATAAGCTGTCGGAGCTCCAGGCGACCGCCATCCTCGATATGCAGCTGCGCCGCCTGGCCGCCCTGGAAAGAAAGAAGATCGACACCGAATATAAGGAAATCACCACCACCATCAAGCAGCTGACCGACCTGCTCAAATCGCCGAAGAAGATGCGCGGCGTGGTGGCCGAGGAGCTGCTCAAGGTCAAGGAACTGTACGGCGACCGCCGCCGCACCCAGATCATCAACCTGGGCAAGAATGGCCAGACGTCCAAGATGCTGACTGCCCGCGACCTCCTGCCTCACCAGCAGGTCTGGATCGGCGTCACCGACGAAGGGCTTGTTTCCCGCACCGTGGACGACAAACAGCCCAAGCACTCCGGCAACGACGCGCCGCGCTGGCTGGTCAAGGCATCCACCACGGACACCGTCTACTTTGTCGCAAAATCGGGCCGGGCCGCGGCTGTGGCTGCGCACATCATCCCACAGGCGGAAAAGCTGACCCAGGGCACGTTGTTCCACCGGGTCTCGCCGCTCACCGAAAACGACTCCCTGGCCGCCGTGTTCACACTGCCCTCTCAAAAATCGAAGCTACCCGAAGAGACCTGTGTCATCACATGCACCAGGCAGGGCATGATCAAAAAGAGCCTGGTCACCGAGCTGCCCGGCCCCTCATCACAGACCTTCGTGCTGGTGAGGGTCAATGAAGGCGACCGGCTGATCGAGGTCGGCCTGACCGATAACAAGACCAAGGATATTCTCCTGTTCACCGCCCAGGGCATGGCGATCCGCTTTAAGGAGGAGGAGGTGCGCCCGATGGGCCTGGTCGCCGCGGGCGTGAACGGCATGAAGCTGAGCGACGGCGATGAAGTGGTCGGCATGGCAGTCCTGCCTGCCGAAGGCGAGATCTTCATTGTGACCAGCGATGGCCGGGCCAAGCGCCTCGAGCAAAAGGAATTTCCCATCCAGGGCCGCTATGGCAAGGGCGTCATCGCCTGGGACATCTCGGACAAGATCCGCCTGGCAGGCGCGGTGCTCGACAAGCCCAACTACATGGTCACCATCCACCTGAGCAAGGGTGCACCCAAGTCCACGAGACTGGATGCCGCCGCCCTGCGCAAGCGAGCCTCCACCAAGGGCGACCTGGTCGTCGAAGTCAAGCCCGGCGAGGAGGTTGTCTCCGTCAATACCGCCTGGACCGTGGAGAAGTACGTCGCCGCTCCGAACGGCAGATCCAATGGACATAAGCCCCAGGGGGTAGGAAAAAAAAACGCTAGTGTAAACGCATCGGCGAGTGGGAAGGCAAGGGCGGCCTCTCCGCAGAAAAAAAGTGCCCCCGCGAAGAAAGCACCTGTGAAAAAAACGAAAGCACCGGAAAAGATGAGCAAGGCCGCACCAAAAGCAAAGCCGGCGAAGAAGGTGCCTGTAAAGGGGAAGAAGGTAAAAGCGAGGAAATAAGTGGAACCGCCCCGTGGCTGATCACGGGGCGGTTTTTTGTTTTGCCGATCCTTCCTGCACAGGGCCGATGAGCTCTAAAAAGCAGACTGAGGGTCCAGATTCACAAGGAGCGCGCCTCTCTGCGCTTCATCTGTCTGGAATGGATCCTGCGACAGCATCCGAACGGGGAGCGATGGGGACAGGCGCCGCAGGACGATCCAGGGCGAGGTCAATCGTTTCAACCCTATCTTTTTTCAGAATAGAAACAGGACGGGGATCCGATTCATATTTGCTGTGCCGCTCGATGAGAAACCCTGTAGGCGAAGCCGGCAGCACCGTCGGCGTGATGGACCGGGACGTCCACCAGTGGGAGGCCAAAGCGGTAGAGCCGGCCAGCAGACAGCAACAGCTCAGGGCTGCGCACAGGACGACGAAGGCAACCACGGGCCTGGTGTCGGAGTAGGATGGCCATTCATTTTCCATGGAGTCGGGTCCTTAGGAGATGAAGTTGAAAAATGAATCTGGGAGTCGGAAGCCACTCCCCGTATGCTGTATTATTCTTAAGGGAGACGAACCCTGTCCATTATACACACCTCCGCCGTTAATTGTCTGACCACTTTGACAGACGGCAGGCTTTAAACGCCTGCGGCCCGGATGAGCATGATCCGGGCCGCATACATGATAAAGGAAATAAAAGGAATGGCACCAGTTCCAGGTTTACTTCAAACGGCGGTCGATGGAACTTTCAGTTTCTTAAGGCCCGCGGGTTAAGGCAGGGGGCCGCTCATCACAGAGCCGGATCTTCGAAAGCCGATATATTCGCGAACGTCCGGGGAAAGGAAGAGAAGCACTGCTGAGCCCAGGAAGTAGATCAGACCGGCACACGAGAAGAGCAGGATGACCGGGTGCGCACCGGCAGCATCCAGGAAGGAGACACCCAGGGCCAGGATAACCAGGACTCCCAGCAGGAGCAGGATGCCCCACAGCCAGCGGGCCCAGCTCATGCCGCGGTATAGAAACCAGGCCAGCAGAGCCGAGAGTCCCAGCCGGATGAAGGTGGAGATTTCAGGGGGATGGTGTGTAACCGCCACTTCAAAGAAGATAAGAAGCAGATCGAGAAGGAAGTACACGGCGATGATCGCGATGATCGTGTTTCTACCCCGCCTGGCATGATCGTTCATAGGAATTCTCCTTGGGTAATGGGCGTTGGGAATATTCTACAAAATTCTACGAAGGAGGGTCTGGGACATTGGTCATGCGAGACCTTTCGTGGAGCTAACAATTTCTTAAGGCTGGGCAGAAGGTCAAGGGTGCGGCTGCCGGGTGTCCAGGTAGACGCGCACGCCCGCCGAGAAGAGGAGCAGGCCGGCCGCCGCCAGGTAGGTCGCTCCCAGGCAGAAAAAGACCAGGATGCCTGCCAGGTTTAGGCGCCCGATGAACAGCCCGATCCAGAACCCGAACAGGCCCATGAGCACAGAGAGCAGGACTACGCCCCAGCGGGCCCAGCCGCTGCCGCGGTAGAGGAAGAAGAAGAGAACCAGTTCCAGCACCAGGAGGCACAGGATGAAGGCAATCTGGGAGCCGTTGGCACGCAACGCCAGGAGGAAGGCCAGAAGATCTGTGAGCAGATACCAGGCGATGATGGCGATGACGATCGTCCTGCCGCGCCGGGCCGGATCGCTCATGGGTGGTTCTCCTTTGTCATTGGGGGGATTCTCATAATAAGTACCCATAGATGGTTTTACAATTTTCGCCCGGAGTTGTTACGCACTGGCGGATGGAGATCTTTCGCTCCGCAGGGCCGCATACGCCCGAGTCCGGCTCAGGATGGGATACGGCAATTAAACGATACAGCCCGGGTGAGCGGGACCGGGCCGTATCACTTAACAATAAAAGAGGTGTAAACATGACTAAAGCCTGTTCCCAGTGTACACCCGGGAGAGCCTGTGGGAGTTTTCAGTTTGTTTAGGATGGAGGTAAAACCCTTTTCAGTTTTGCAAGCTATGATTATTTAAAGTGATACGACCCGGCGGCCAATCCGGGTCGTATCATCTGAAAAGGAGCAGAAACATGAAAGGAAATTTCAACCCGCTTTT
>JBLMZU010000346.1:0-5252 GCA_050258995.1 Bacteroidota bacterium | reverse complement strand
GAGCCTCAGGTTGTACTCATCTCAGCCACAGAGAATCGAAACCTGGACCAACTGACAGAGCTGCTCGTCTCCCTGAGCCCCTTCCGGGAGCCGGAATTCGATTCAGAGCAGGTCACCGATTCATACGAGCGCGACATCGCTGCCGACCTGATCCGGGAGGCGTGCCTGCTGAACCTGCGCGACGAAGTCCCGCACGGGGTCGGTGTCCGCGTGGACGAATTTACCGAGCGCGAGAACGGCAAGCTCTACATTGCGGCCACCATCTTCGTCGAGCGCAACTCGCAGAAGGGGATCCTGATCGGCGAAGGCGGCAGCATGATGAAAACCATCGGATCGCAGGCGCGCAAGGAAATCGAAGAGATGGGCGGGCATCCCGTATATCTGGAGCTGCGGGTCAAGGTGCTGAAGGACTGGCGCAACGACGAAAATGCCATGCTGCGACTGGGATATAAGATCAAGAACAAGAAGAAGAAAAAATAATTCCGATCCGCCGTCGCGAGCGAAGCAACACCTGTCCCTGGGGGGCGGTGCCAGGGAGGTGCAAGTGTCTCCTGGCTTAACCAAAATCCCACTTCAAAAATGTAAACATCGGCGGGGAGATCGCTTCGGGCTCGCGCCTTGCAACGACATTTCCAAACCTGGGAGGATTTTATGAGCATCTGGCTGCTGTTGGCTTTGGTCTTTGCCGGGATGGAGGTACTGGCCATCTGGCAGGGCTGGCAAAGGGTGGAATATATTGCCAAGCCGGCTGTCCTCCTCAGTCTGATCGTGTGGCTGGCTGTAACCACCGGCTTCCAGGGGAATAGCCTCTGGTTCGGTCTCGGTCTCCTTTTCTCACTGCTGGGGGATATCCTGCTCCTGTTCCCACATGAGCGCATGTTTCTCGCCGGGCTGGTTGCATTTCTATTCACCCATGTTTTTTATATTATCGGGTTTCAGGAACAGCTAATCCATCTCTCAGCCTGGGCCCTGCTATTGTTATTTCTTATCATGCTCAATGCTGTCAGGCTGTTGCGGCGGATCGCCACAGCCATGCGCGCCAACGGACGGGACCGGATGATCTACCCCGTGATCCTGTACGGACTTGTCATCTCCCTGATGTTATACGCGGCCATGTCCACGCTTTCCGACCATGACTGGAACACGGGCGCAGCATTTCTGGTCAGCATTGGAGCATTCCTGTTTTGGATTTCGGACCTGATGGTTGCCTGGAATAAATTCGTCTCTCCCTTGAGATGGGGACGTCTTCCCGCCTTGATGACCTATCATCTCGGGCAGATCAGCCTGATCGCCGGGGTGATCCGCCAGTTTGGATAAGTGTTCGTGCGCTTCTGCATTTTTACCTGGACCGGAGCGGTCTGAATCCTTCTCCCAGCGCTTCATGGGCCGAGCCGATCACCATAAACGCATGCGGGTCCACTTCACTGACAATGGCCTTCAGCGTTGCGATCTCGGCACGCGAAACGACACAATACAGGACCGGACGCTCCACACCCGTATAGGCACCGGTCCCTTCCAGGACGGTCAGGCCGCGTTCGAGCTCCTCCAGCACGCGATTGGCGACCGCCTCAGGCTCGCGGGTCACGATCATCGCCGCCCGGACCGTTCCCCCTCCTTCCAGGACCGATTCGGCCACCAGTCCGCTCACATATAAGGCGATCATGGAATAGAGGGCCGACTTCCAGCCAAAGACGAAACCCGCGCCGAGGATCACCAGTGTATCCACCATCAAATAACTTTGTGTCACCGGCATGCTGCGGTAATGGTTCAGGATCCGCGCCAGGATGTCGGAGCCGCCGCTCGTGCCGCGCGCCCGGTAGACCAGTCCATAGCCGGTGCCGCTGACGATCGCACCGTAGAGGGTGTTGAGAAAGATGTCCCCCTGCAGGTCGTTGATTAAGTGCGTAGCCACACCGTTCGGCGCAAACAAAGGCGTCCGCAGGATCAGATCGGCAAAGAGTGAATACGTGACGATCGCGAACGCCGTCCGTAAAGCGAACTGACGCCCACCCAGAAACCGCCATCCCAATGCGAAGAGTGGGATATTCCCCAGGAAGATCAGCACACCGATCGGCCAGCCGGTGAAGTGGTTGATCAGCTGGGCGATGCCGCTCACACCGCCTGAGGCCAGGTTGGCCGGCACAAAGAAGACCTGCAGGCTGAATGCCTGGAGCAGGGAGCTGATCACGATTAATCCATAATCACGGAGGTTGGGCCAGTTTTTATTCATTCGTTATCTTGTTCAGGGTCGAAGGTTGCAGATTTAAGGTTTCCCATTCCAACCTTCAACCTTTAGACGATCTTTACTCCCGCCCTATTTTCGATCACGCCGACCACGGCCGAGTTATCGAGCTCGCCCATTCCAGAATCGATCATTTCCTGGAACAGTTTTGTGTTCTCGGCTGTCCCGGAGACAGGGATGTCATACTCCCGGGCGGTCTCCATGATGATGCGCAAATCCTTCAATTGCATGTAGGCCTTGAAGCCGGGGTTGCGGTTGCCGTCAAACAGACGCGGCGGCTTGACATCCAGCGTCCAGCACTGGGCGGCGCCGGCTTTGATCGCCTCGACAACCTTGCGGGGATCCACACCGGCTTTCTTCGAGAAGACCAGCAGCTCCCCCATCGCCACCATCTGGGCCGCGACCATGATCTGGTTGGCGGCCTTGGCCACCTGTCCGGCACCCGGATCGCCGACGTGGGTGACGGTTTTACCCATTGCCCGGAACACCGGCATAACCTTCTCCAGGGCGGACGCTTCGCCGCCGACCATAATGGTCAGGGTCCCGTTGCGGGCGCCGATGTCGCCCCCTGAAACGGGCGCATCGAGTGCGAATACTTTTTTCGCAGCCAGCTTTTCGGCGATGCCACGGGCGGACGCAGGCTTGATCGTGGAGTTATCCACGTAGATCAATCCATCATGGGCGCCCTCGATAATTCCATTCTCACCAAGCACCACCATCTCGACGTCAGGCGTATCCGGCAGGTTGGTGAAGACCACGTCCACCTGGGCGGCCACTTCGCGCGGCGAGAACGCGGCGGTCGCGCCTTCTGCCACCAGCTCGTCCACAGCACCGCCTGAGCGGTTGTGAACGACCAGCGGAAACCCGGCCTTCAGAATATTCCTCGCAATGGACCTGCCCATCAACCCAAGACCAATGTATCCGACTTTGAGCATGTTGACTCCTATTTTTTGAAAATGAATGGGAGGATTATAACCCTGTGAATATCAACCCCAAAGGCGCTCACCACGGAGGCACGGAGTCATGCAGAAAATCTTAAAATTCTGCGTGACTCCGTGCCTTCAGTAGTTATCCATAACAAAGAACCTGCCGGCTGGCAGGTTCAATTTTTGGCAGAAAAAATTTCTACTTGATCCCGTACATCTCGTTGACAGTCACGGTGAAGGTCAATTGTCCGGGCTGGATCGGCACGGAGGCTGCCTGGGGCGCGGCCCCCCCGGCTCCTCGTGCATCGTAGAGCGGATAGACCGGGGCATCCTGGTAGCTGACGGAGATCAGCTCACCCAGCTGCACGCCAGCTGAAGAGGCCAGCTCCTGGGCCTTGGCATTGGCATCCTTGACAGCCGCATCCCGGGCGGGTGCCAGGGCCTTGTCCTTGTCGGCGACGTCAAACTGGATGCTGCTGACCGTGTTAGCCCCGGCCTGGACGACAGTATCGAGCAGGTCGCCAAGCTTGGCAAGGTCACGCACAGTTACCATCACGGTATTGTCGACCACATAGGTCCTTTGGCCGGTGGGCTGACCGGTCTGCGGATCGTACTTGTCATTCGGATAAATGCTGAAGTTGGTGGTGCGGATATCCTTCTGATCAATGCCAGCATCGGTCAAGGCCTGGATGACCTTCTGGGTTTGCGTGTTGTTCTCATCCACGGCCTCGGCAGCGGTCTGCTTTTCCGTGTGGACGCCGATGTTGATATAGGCCATATCGGGGGTCAGATTGGCAGTCCCTGTGCCGGTAACGCTCAGGCTGCGCTGCGTGGGCGGCGCCTGCTGCTGGAGGGTGGTTGGTCCACAGGCGCTCACGAGAAGGGCCAGGGCAAACAATGAAGCGAATAAAACAGGTCGGGTTTTCATCGTAGACTCCTTGTAAGATGTTCCATGCTTGATAGACGCTGACCCTTACAAAATGTTCCTGGGCCATGGCGATTGCTGCCATCACGCTGAATGCGTGACCTGTTAGCACAAAATCGGACAAAAACTGGCGCGATTCGGGCCCATATAGGGTACTAAATTCCTAAAAACAGCCAGATTTGGGGGGTATACCTCTTGTCTTTTCGCGGGATTGCCTGTACAATCCTGATACATTTGTTCTAAGAATAAAATTAAGAATTCATTCCATGCCAGTTAATTTTCAGCAAGTATATTCCCGTGTCCGGGAGATCGCACTGAATGCCCAGGATAACAAGAAGGTGCTCGAGGAGCACCGCAAGCGGGCACGCGAGCTCCTGGCCGTCTACGCCTCCGAGCTGGATTTTCTGCGTGAAAAGGTGGAAAAGGCCAAGGAATTTGATGTAAACCTGCGCTGCGCGGTACCGTTCCAGGACTCGCTGGCCGCCTGCTTCCCCCCGCCAGTGACCGTAACGGATGCCACGATCATCGCCGCAGACGGCTCCCAGGTCAACCCCGACCGGCATGCTTCCGTCCAGTTCTGTATCATTAATATAGGCCTGATCGCCATGAAGTTGAACTCAGGCCAGGCTCCCACGGTCTCTGTCGAAACCGAGTTATTGTATGGGGATGATCTGCTCAAAAACGGCAATACCATCTCGGAAGGCATGGTAGCCATGCGGCGCGACATCAACGAGCGCCTGAAACTCGACGAATTCTCCAGGGAGATCCCGGGGCCGATCATCAATCTTACAGACGGTACGCTGGAACTCTGGGGAGCCAAGGGGGATGACCCGCAGGCCTACGCAAATTTTGTTGACCAGTATCTGGGGGTCCTGTCACGGCTGTACGAGCGGGGCGTGGTCACGGCGGGGTATGTGGAAAAACCGAGTGCAAATCTCGTGATCAGCCTGCTGGAGATTGCCACGGCCGATGAAGAGAACCTGCGCCGGCTGCGCACTTATCATCCACTGCATGGGGTCACCGACCGCTGGCTGTATGGCGAAACGGAAAACCCGCTCCTGCCGCCTGGTCATCGCTCGGCTGTGTTCGGTTTGCAATCGGGCTCCGAGAAGAAGTACAAGGAAGGACTATCCCTGCACTTCTTCTATTTAAATGTCGG
>JBLMZU010000345.1:0-17037 GCA_050258995.1 Bacteroidota bacterium | reverse complement strand
CCTGCCGTCAACATTCAATGGCGGGGACTACACTCTGCCGGTGGATCTTTCCGGCGTGAAATACGCGCCGGATGTAAAGCTCAGCGAGGCCCAGCGCCGCATGCTCGCGCAGAACGGATTTTGGTCCTGCCGCCCAAACCGGGGGAATACCGGGAGTTCTACCAGATCTATGAGGCGGGCCGTTACGATCTGCACCCGGTGTTTGTGACCACCGATTCGATCTATCATGTCTATCACCTGCTCTTCGACAAGATGCTGCGCGACCTGGAACGCGACTCGTTCATCGCCACCCTAAGCTCGCTGACCGGCACCATGCTCAAGGCCAGCTACGAGCAATATAAATCGTTGAAAGGGACGCCCCTGGAGGAGCCGGCGCTTCGCAATGTGGCTTTCTTCGGCGTGGCTGCCCAGTTGTTGGGCCTGCCGGACGCCGTCCCGGCCGAGGCCGCGGACCTTGTGAATGCCGAGCTGGCCCTGATCAACAGTGCAGGCGGCCCGCAGATCTCCCCGATCTGGGACCGTCCGGATCTGCCTCCCGAGAAAAAGTTGATCGAAGACTATTCTCAATACATCCCGCGCGGCCATTACACCCGCTCGGAGGAGCTCAAGAAGTATTTCAAGGCCATGATGTGGTACGGGCGGCTGACCTACCGGCTGCGGGACGACTTCGAGACCCGCCGGGCGCTGCTGATGACCCAGGTGCTTCGGACGGCGACCGCTGCCGATGGCACGCCGGCCGTCACGCTCTGGCAGAATATCTACGAGCCGACCACATTCATCGTTGGCAAGGCAGATGACCTGTCGTTCTTCGAATACGGCGCGCTGATGGATTCCGTGTTCGGTCCGAACGCCGATCCGAAGTCCTTTGCCGACGACGCCAGGTTCGCGGCCTTCCTGGAGGCTGCGAAAAATCTGCCCCCGCCGCAGGTTAACTCCATGTGGGTCTGGATCGATGAGGATAAGGAACAGGCCACCAAGGGCTTTCGTTTCATGGGCCAGCGCTTTACCCTGGATGCCTATGTCTTCGGGCAACTGATCTGGCGCAACGTGGGCACCCAGGACAAACCGCGCGGCCTGCCCAAGGCACTGGACGTCATGGCTGCGATGGGCTCGGACGAGGCCTACGGCATTCTAAAAGACATGGGCGAAAACCAGTATGCAAATTACGATGCACGGATGGAAAAGGTCCGGGGAGAGATCGCAGCGCTGCAGACCGATTCGTGGACCCAGAACCTGTATTGGAGCTGGCTGTACGCCCTCCAGCCGCTGCTGTCGCCCAAGGACGCCCGCTATCCAGCCTTCATGCAAACCCCCGCCTGGACGCGCAAGGACCTGCACACCGCTCTCGGCTCGTGGACGGAGCTCAAGCACGATACCATCCTGTATGCCAAGCAGGTCATGGCCGAAATGGGCGGCGGCGGCGCGGACCAGCCCCCTCACAGCTATGTGGAGCCGGACCCGGAGGCCTATGCCCGCCTGCTCGCCCTCGCCACGATGACGAAGGAGGGCCTTGAACAGCGCGGCCTGCTCAGCGATGTAACGCGCGGCAACCTCGATAACCTGGTTTCCGAGCTTGGCTTCCTGCAGCGCATCTCGGAAGCCGAATTGAACGGCACGCCGATCTCCGACGACGATTACTGGCACATGTATTACTGGGGCGGTGTGCTCGAGCAATTCACCCTGGCCGCGGCTGACAAGGATTCGGACATCGGTCGCCCCGTCCTGGAGGACCAAAAGGCGGCACTCATCGCAGATGTGGCCACTGGGCTTGCCCCGGATGGCTCGCTGTTGGCGCTGGAGGAAGCCATTGGTCAGCCCACTTTCATGTACGTGGTGCTGCCCGGCGAGCCCAGGCGTCTTGCCGCCGGTGCGGTCTATAGCTACTATGAATTTCCCGTCCCGGTCAGCGATCGGGTGACAGACGAACAGTGGCAGGCCATGGTCGAGTCAGGGGCCAATCCGACGGCACCCGATTGGACAAAATCGTTCATCACCCCGTGATGATGGATTCCCAATCACGCCCGTCTGCCAGTTGTATGGCTCGGGTAGTCCTATTGTTCCTGACCCTGATGTCTTTCACAGGATGCCAGGGTCACAGGTATTCTCCGGGTGGGAGGCAGCAGGGTGGGAAACCACCTGTTTCACCGGCTTTCACAGCCTCTGCATCGGATCCAGGCTCTACAGTCACACTTGCCCTGCTGGGGGATGTCATGCTGGGCCGTGAGGTTTACCCTACGACTGAGAGCTTTGCCTACCTGGAACCACATTTATCCTCCGCCGACCTGGTGCTGGCCAACCTGGAATCGCCCTTGTCCGATTCCCCGCCGGAGACCGAGTCAGCTTATGTCTTATGTGCTCCGCCCGGGAACGTCCAATCCCTGGTGGATGCCGGTTTCGATCTACTGTCGATCGCCAATAACCATATCTTCGACTGCGGTCCACAAGGCATGGCCGAAACCCAGGCAACGCTTTCCGAGGCAGGGCTTGGCTTCCTCGGGCCGGGACCGGAACCGGTTTACCGTACGATCCACGAGGTTCCCCTGGCCTTTCTGGCCTTCGACGCCACTTCCGACGGCTTCGACATCGGATCGGCCGTCCGGGCGGTGCGCTCGGCTCGTGAGACAAGTGCCCGCGTGGTGGTCTCCATCCACTGGGGTGAGGAATATCAATCCGGCCCATCCGCGGCTCAAAAGGAGATCGCGCGGCAGCTTGCGGATGCCGGTGCCGCGCTAATCTGGGGTCATCATCCGCACGTCCTGCAGCCCTCTGTCTGGCTGGGCGAGGGCCGGACCCTGGTCCTGTACAGCCTGGGTAACGCCCTCTTCGACCAGCATGGGCTGGAAAGCACGCGCCAATCCGCCCTGGTATTGGTCACTCTGAACGCAAAGGGGGAAACGAAATTTAAGGCTATCCCATTTTTGATCGATGTTCAAAACAGCCGTGTCGTGGAAGCGGGGGAAGCAGATGCCCGGCGCATCCAGCAATACTTCAAGTAGTCAACTTTGGTTTTGGAAGGAATAATTTATCCCCCGGTCACCCTGGCGGTCGCCGCCGAGCGGGTGTGGACATTCAGTTTTTCAAAGATCGCCTTGAGATGTCTCTTCACTGTGTTGGTGGTGATGACCAGCCGCTCCGCGATCTCCTTGTTGGTCAGGCCTTGCGCCAGGAGATCCAGCACTTCGCGCTCGCGATCCGTCAGGGCGCCGAGCTCACTCTGGGACTGGTGGTTTTGTTTGGTCTCCGCGACTACGCGGCGGAAGACGGCCCGGTCGAAGGCGCGCTTTTCGATGAAGGCGGAGATCCCATACTCGGCGTACACCCGCTCGATCTCCCCGGTCTCGGTGATGCCGCTGACGACAATCGTAGGGATGGCGCTTTCGCGGGCGGCAGCGAGAAGTTGATATCCTTCGAGATTTGTATCCTGCTCTGCAGGGCCGCTGACGACTCCCTGTAGGGAAAGGTCCATCACGGCCAGCGAGAACTTCTCCCGGCGCAGATAGCCCAGGGCATCGCCAAAGCTGGCGCAGGTCCTCACGATGAACCCCGCATCCTCCAAAAGCTCCTCGAGAATACTTCTCCAGCCGGCATCGTCCTCCACGACCAGTGCTTTTTCGCTGGAGAGCTTGACCGGCTTGGGTTGTCCCTTGAGCGTGGCAGTTGAGCCGTTCCGAGCTGCAGCAGGCGGAAGCGCTGCGAGAGCCGGGGGACTGACCAGGATGCGGTAGACGATGTCGCGGAACTGGCTGCGGTGGAAGCTTTCCTTGCGCAGAAAGGTGAAGGCGCCGTAATCGGTCAGTGCGGTGACCGCCAGCTCGACGGTTGCAAAGCCGGTCAGGAGGATGGCCCGGCAGTTGGGATCCATCCGGCGGACGGCATCCAGGACGCGCAGGCCGTCGATGTTGTTGTGATCGTTCGGGGACAGGGAAAGATCGACGACCGCCACCCGGTGGGGCCTGGACTTCAGCTCGGACACTGCTTGGTCGAGATCGGTGGCAAGGTCCACTTCCAGCCCGCAGTCGGACAGGATCTCGCCGATGATGTGCTGCCACGAGCGGTCATCCTCGACCACGATGGCGCGCTGGAGCTGGGCCATCACGAAGCCTCCGCGGTCGGCAGGCGCAGCCGGAAGGTGGTGCCGTGGCGGCCATCGCTCTCCACGCTGACAGAGCCGCCCAGGCGGGTCATCAGTGTCTTAACCCACCACAGCCCAAAGCCCAGCTTGCCCGGGCGGGCCGTCCGGGAGAAATTTAATTCAAAGATCTGGGACTGCAGCTCCGGCGCAATGCCGGGACCGCTGTCCATGACGGAGATCTCGACCCAGGCCGGCACGGGCGCGCCGTAGATGTGGATCGAGCCCACGCCATTCATGGCGGTGACGGCATTTTCGATCAGGTTGCGAAAGACAAACGTGAGGCTTTGTCCGCCAGCCATGACTGTGGGGAGATCCTCCAGACCGCGGGTCTCGATATGGATGGCCTCTGGGACCGGGACGATGTGGATTGCCTCCGAGACGCGGGCAGCGATCCTGACCGGCTCGATGCGGATCGGGCGCAGATGCGCGAGGTTTTCCTGGACGATTTGCATGGCGTCTGTGGCGCTTTTCTCGATCTCCTGGAGATTGACGGCCAGGTAGGAGTTCCTTTCGAGAATGGACGGATATTTATCCTGGATGGCCTGGATGCGGACGGGGATTGTCCCGACCTTGTTGTTCATGTTATGCAGCAGGTTGGCCGAGATATCACCCACGGCGGCGAACGTCTCTGCCGTCCAGTGCCTTTCCTGGGAGGCCCGCAGCGCCTGCTGGTGGGATTCGTTCTGGAGGGCCAGCACGCCATAATTGGCGAGACAGGCCAGCACCTTCTTGTCCCATTCCGACCGGCCATTCTTTCCATCGTCCGGTCCAGCGTTAAAAACCCCGAACATTCCCAGCATTGTCGCTTCATCACTGCCCGGAAGGGGGATCAGTAAGCCATTGGAGGGTGCTGTCTGATCGAAGCTCTTCCCCGTGAGCGGAGTGGAGCCATCCGAGGCGATCAACTGGTGTTCGCCCGCTTCGTTTCTCAGCCAGATCGCACTCGACGAGGTGTTGAGCAGATCGTTTGCCATCTCACACAGGCGGTCCAGCACCCGCTCGAGGGGTTGCGAGATCAACAGCTGGGCCGCCTCCTGCAGGGCATCCAGCAAACGGACCTCCTGGATGGCGGTGGTCGCATAGGTGGCCAGGGATTGCAGCATGTGGCTGTCATCCTCCGAAAACCCGGCGGGCTGCGGGCTTTCGAGATTGAGCACACCTTCCAGACGCCCACTGGCGTTGATCAGGGGCACGGCCAGCTCGGAGCGCATTTTCAATTTTGAATCCAGTGGATAATAGATCTGGTTCCAAGGTTCCTGCTCCAGGTCCGGGACGAGCAGCGGCTGGCGCTCGCGCGCCACCAGGGCCATGATGCTGATCCCATCCAGGGGCAGCTTTTCCACCAGGGGCCGTTCCAGATGAAGTCCATGCACGGCGCTGGTGACCAGGTATTCCTCATCTTTGTCCAGCAGGCGGAAAATGCCATATTGAGCGTTGGTGATCTCAAGGGCAAGCTGCAGGATGGAATCCAGTGTTTCCTCCAGCCGCAGCCGGGATGAGATCAGCAGGCCCGCCCGGCGCAGCTGGTTAAGCTCCTCTTCCTTGCGTGTCAGGTCGTGTCTGACATCCTGGATGCGGCGGGCGTGATAGATGGCCATGGCAGCCTGGTTCACGAAGTTGTTCAACATCAGCTGCTCGAGCTGCGTGAACTGGCGCTCCTCGTAGAGATAAATGTAAAGAATGCCTACGGCCTGGTCTGCCACGATCAGCGGGAAGCAGGCAACCGCTTTGACGCCCAGGGCCGCATGGTAGGGATGGACGTCCAGGTCGGGTTCCTCGTAGGAGAGGCTGCGCTGGCGGCGCTGCAGGGTCCGCATGCCGATGCCGTTGGGGCGCGGCGCATCGTCGGGATGAGCGAGGGCGGAGGGATGGGTCCAACCCTCGGGCTCGGCCGAGACGCGCGATTCGGGCTCGAAGAGGGCCGAGGCCTGGTCGTAGGTATAAATGACGGCGGACGAGCCGGGGACCACATGGATGGCGCTGTTCACGATCAGCTGCAGGCTGAAATCGGTCTGGCTCGGTGCGTCTGCCCCGATGTGATTGATCGAGTTGCTGATCTGGTTAAGGATCCGCAGCGTTTCCAGCAGGCGGGGATCGATCTCTTCGGAGGAGGTGGGGAAGGGTTGGGCTGTCATTTCCGGGAATGCTCGCTCAGGAACTGAGGACGATTTTCCCATTGGTTGGCCATCCGTGCAAGTTGTGGGCATTACAGATTTTGGAGCAGTCTTAACCCCAGCTGGAGGGCGAAGAATCCCAGGGCGAGCCCACAGGCGAAGTTCACCCAGCGGAAAAAGGTGGGCGTGACAAACCGTCGGCCCCAGGCGACGATCCCCGCCATGAGGAAGCACCATAGGACGGCACCACTCAGAAAACCGGCAAAGAAGACCGCGAAATCACCTGGCTGCGGCCGGCCCGCGATGGAGGCAAATACGGTTGTGCCCAGCCCGGTCCAGAAGACGATGTTCATCGGGTTGCCCAGCGAGAGGAAGGCGCCGTTCGTAAAATCCCCGCGATGGGGGTGGGAAGGGTCTGTCTTAAGTTCCCTGCCTTCCCGCGCATCCTGGATGGCGCCCCAGGCCAGCTTGAGCATGAGCAGGATGCCGATCAGGCTCAGCACGAATCTTGCCAGGTTGTTCTGCACGACGAAAGCCAGGCCCGTCAGTGCAATGATCGCCCAGGTGGTGTCCCCGACGAGCGATCCCAATTGAACGAAGAGTGCCGGGAAGAAACCGCGCGCCGCGCCGCGCCGGACCGTCTCGGCGGTGATCACACCGGGCGGGGCGCAGAAGGCGATGGCGAGGATGAAGGAGGAAAAGAAGAGTGGCATGGTGTTTTATGAGACAGACCGAGGCATGCCTCGGTCTGTTATCTTCAAATGTCGTTGTGAGGACGGTAGCCCTCGCAACGACATTCAATTACTAACAATCAAAATACAGCACATATTCATGCGGCGTGGGGCGCAGGCGGACGGCGTCGACTTCGTGGATGCGCTTGTACTTGATGTACTCTTCAAGCAGGTCGGGGGTGAAGACGCCGCCTTCCAGCAGGAAGGCGTGGTCGGCTTCCAGGGCGTCCAGCACTTCGCTGAGCGAGCTGGGGACCTGCTTGATCTTCTTCTTTTCCCGGGCGGGCAGCTCGTACAGATCGACGTCGCGCGCTTCACCGGGATCGATCTGGTTGCACACGCCGTCCAGGCCGGCCATCAAGATGGCAGAGAAGGCAAGGTACGGATTACAGGTGGGGTCCGGGGCACGGAATTCGACGCGCTTGGCCGTGGCGCTGTGGGTGGCGGGTATTCTGCAGATGGCCGAGCGGTTGCGCTGCGAGTAGGCGATGTTGACCGGCGCTTCGTATCCGGGCACGAGACGGCGATAGGAGTTCGTAGTCGGGGAGGTCAGCGCCAGGAGGGCCGGGGCATGCTTGAGGATGCCGCCGATGTAATACTTGGCCGTTTGTGAGAGGCCCGCATAGCCGCCTTCCTCGTAGAACACATTGGTATCGCCCTTCCATAGGGAGGAATGGACGTGCATGCCGGAGCCGTTATCGCCGAACAGGGGCTTGGGCATGAAGGTGACGGTCTTGCCGTTCTGGCGGGCAACGTTCTTGATGATGTATTTATAGAGCAGGAGATTATCGGCCATGCGGGTGAGCGTGGTGAAGGACATGCTCATCTCGCTCTGTCCGGCTGTGGCCACTTCATGGTGGTGCAGGTCCATCGATACGCCTGCTTTTTCCATAGCAAGCATGAACCGGGAGCGCAGGGTTTGCAGGGTGTCGGTCGGCGGGACGGGGAAGTAGCCGCGCTTCGGGGAGATCTGCCCGCCGAAGTTCTTGCGGTCGGCGCGGCCGCTTTCCCACCAGGCTTCTTCGCTGTCGATGGAGTAAAAGGCTTCGTTCGTCCCGGAGGCGTAACGGACGCCGTCGAAGACGAAGAACTCCGCTTCGGGTGCGAAATAGGCGGTGTCGGCGATCCCGGTGCTCTTGAGGTAGTCCTCGGCTTTGAGCGCCACGTAGCGCGGATCGCGGCTGTACGGTTCAAAGCTGAGTGGGTCGAATACATTGCAGCTCAGGACAAGGGTCGGGATCTCGGCGGTCGGGTCGACGAAGGCTGTATCCGGATCCGGCTTGAGCAGCATATCCGATTCGTGGATCTCCTGAAAGCCGCGGATGGATGAGCCGTCGAATGGGATGCCATCCTCGAAAAAGTCCTCGGTCAGGCGATGGACGGGCATCGTGAAGTGCTGCCAGGTTCCGGGGAGGTCGATAAAGCGCAGATCCACCAGCTCCACACCACCTGCCATTTCCAGAACCTCTGCGATTGATTTTGACATAAGTTGATCTCCTGCAAATTGATTTATCTTGGATAATGATTGGGCGGATTATAGGGGTGAGGGTCATGCCGGGTCTATTACCCAAATGGGTAAATTCCTGTGGCCCATTTAAGCGTACGGGCGGCTGGGATATCCCAGCCGCCCTGACAAAAAGGAGATTGTCTCTCACTCATGAGACCGATTGTGTCCAGCGATCAAAACCCAGGGAAGAGTACAGGATCTTTCGAGCTCCGAAGGATAACCGGTTTTGAGGAGGTCAATTTGTTAATCATATGGAGGAAAAGAAAATCTGCCATTCCCTGTTTGGGTACACTTTGCAGCCGGACTCCCAACGCTTTTGATATCAAAAATCATTGACATATTCCTCACGTATAGTAGAATTCCGGCCAATATGTTTGAAGAGCAGGGCATCCTGATGGAATCCAAGTCAAAGCGCAAGCCCATCTCTGCAGCTTCGGTTGCCGGGACTGGGCTGGCTTCGGTTAAGCAGAAAAAGGATCGCCTGTCTTTGTAGTTCATTCCCTGTGCCTGCGTACCGTCAAAGCGCCCTCCGGCAATGGAGGGCGCTTTTTATTTTCAAAAAGGAGCAACCATGATTTGTATTGGATTTTTATACAGCCGCCTGCGCGTGGAGGAAAAACATCTGCTGGATGAGCTCGAGAAGCATCCGGAGGTGGAGGTCGTCCGCTTCAACGATGGGGACACCTTCTTCGATATCAACCAGCTTCCCGAGCCGGTGGATGTACTCTTCGAGCGCTCGATCTCCTACTCGCGGGGACTGTATATCTCGCGCATTTTCGAGGCACATGGCGTGCCGGTTGTAAACACGCCTGCCGTGGCGGAGCGATGTGGGGATAAATACATTACCAGCCAGATCCTGGTCAGGAATGAGATTCCAACGCCCCGGGTGATGATGGCCTTTGATGAGGAGTCCGCGCTGCGGGCGATCGAAGCGATGGGATACCCCTGTGTGTTGAAACCGGTGGTTGGCTCCTGGGGACGTCTGCTGGCGAAAGTCGAGAACCGTGAAATGGCGGAAGCCTTGATCGAGCACAAAGCCACCCTGGGAGTCCACCACCAGGTCTTTTATATCCAGGAATACATCGACAAACCCGGGCGGGATATCCGTGCGTTTGTTGTTGGCGATGAGGCCATCTGTGCCATCTATCGCTCGTCCGAAAACTGGATCACGAACACGGCGCGCGGCGGGGTGGCAACCAACTGTCCAGTCACGGAGGAGATCGCCGGCCTGTGCCAGCGCGCCGCGCGGGCCGTCGGTGGGGGACTGCTCGCCCTGGACCTGTTCGAGACTGAAAACGGGCTGACGGTTAACGAGATCAACCACACCATGGAATTTCGCAACAGCATCACGACAACGGGTGTGAACATCCCGCAAAGGATGGTGGAATATGTCTTGGAACAGGCGGCTTTGAAAGTACTGCCATAGCATACAGAAAAACAGGATCCAATCCATCAGCTCTCCTTTTCAGGAGACTTTACTTTTGTCCAAGGCAGGGATCGAGAATGATTTCACCGGGCTGTTATACTTTCCACCCGGCCCGGAGAACGTCATGCCGCAACTTGCTTTGTTCAAGTCCACGCTTTTCCAGCGGTAGATCGTCATCCGGATGACAGCCGGCGCCATCGAAGGCTGAGTTTTCGAATATCATCGTGCACGGACGGCATCACTAAAATTACTTCCAGGATAAAGCGAATGACACAAGACACAACATCATCAGGCAATAGGACACAGTTACCCGCCATTCTCGCCGTGCGTCTGGAACATCTTCGCGAACCATTCGGCATGGGCACGGATCGTCCTCGACTCTCCTGGATCGTCGAAACGGAAACTCAAGGATGGCAGCAGAGCGGTTATGAGATCGAAGAATATGATGCAGACGGCAAATTAATAAATCAAACCGGGCGTGTGGAGTCTGATCGATCGCTGCTGGTGGATTGGCCGTTTGCACCTCTCCAATCGCGTCAGCGGGTCAGTCTGCGGTTGCGCGTTTGGGCAAGCGATGTAAATGAGACCCGCTGGAGCGAGCCTGTCCTGGTAGAAGCGGGGATGCTCGATACCGGGGATTGGAGTGCCCGTTTTATCGCCCCTGCATGGGGGGAGGACACAACCAAACCAAATCCCTCGCCCTATTTACGCCGCGAGTTTGAGCTTCGTCCTGGAATTAAATCAGCCCGCCTGTACATCACCTCGCTTGGCCTGTACGAAGCCGAGATCAATGGCAAAGTCGTCGGCGACCAGGTCTTCACGCCCGGCTGGACAGTCTATGACGAGCACCTGCGCTACCAGACCTTCGATGTAACAGACATGCTGCACAGTGGGCCCAATGCCATCGGCGCGATCCTGGGCGAAGGCTGGTTTCGCGGCAGGATCGGTTTTGGCGGAGGGCAAAGAAATGTTTACGGAGAGAATCTTGGGCTGCTGGCGCAGCTCGAGGTGCAATATGAGGATGGCTCCAGCGAGCGCATCGTTACGGAGGAGACCCAGGCGTGGCACGCCGCGACCGGACCCATCCGGTTGAGCGAAATCTATGATGGCGAAATCTACGATGCCCGCCTGGAATATCCCGGTTGGTCGTCCCCGGGTTTCGATGATTCAAAATGGACGGGCGTCCGCCAGCTCGAATGGAATATGGAAGCATTGGAAGCGCCCCTTGGCCCACCCGTCCGCCGGATCGAAAGGATCGCGCCGGTTTCCGTTTCCCAATCTCCCTCGGGAAAAACGATCGTCGATTTTGGTCAGAACCTGGTCGGCAGGTTGTCCATCAAAGTACAGGGACTCGCCGGGCACACCGTCACACTGCGCCATGCCGAAGTGTTGGAGCATGGCGAGCTGGGCACACGCCCGCTCCGCTTTGCGGAAGCAACCGACCGCTACACCCTGCGCGGCGGCGATGTGGAAACCTGGGAGCCGCGCTTCACCTTCCACGGCTTCCGTTATGTGGAAGTGAATGACTGGCCGGGCGAACTGAAGCTGGAGGATCTGAGCGCGGTCGTCATCCATTCGGATATGGAGCGCACGGGCTGGTTCGAATGCTCCGACCCGTTGTTGAATCAGCTCCACGCAAATGTGGTCTGGAGCATGCGCGGCAACTTCCTGGATGTACCCACCGACTGTCCGCAGCGGGACGAGCGCCTGGGCTGGACGGGCGACCTGGAGGTATTTTCTCCTACGGCTTCGTTCCTGTACGATGCGAGCGGTTTCCTGCAGTCCTGGCTGAAGGACCTGGCGATCGAGCAGCGCAAACTGGGTGGAACTGTCCCATATGTTGTTCCCGATGTACTGCGCGGCGCCTCCGGGGCGGCTGCCTGGGCGGATGCCGCAACCGTCGTTCCCTCGGTGTTGTACGAACGGTTTGGGGATCAGGGGATCCTGGCCGATCAATTCGAAAGTATGTGCGCCTGGGTGGATCATGTTGCCTCCCTGGCTGGGGAGACCCATCTCTGGGACAAGGGTTTCCAGTTCGGCGACTGGCTCGACCCGACGGCGCCACCCGAAAATCCGGCGCAGGCCCGCACCGATAAAGCGATCGTTGCCACGGCTTACTTTGCTCATTCGGCAAGGCTCGTAGCCGCGGCCGCTCAAATACTGGGACGAACAGAGCAATATGACCGGTATTCTGCTCTGGCGGATCAGGTGCAAAATGCTTATGCCCGTGAGTATGTCACGCCTGCCGGGCGCCTTATGAATGATGCCGAAACCGCCTATGCCCTTGCCATCGCCTTCGATCTGCTTCCCACGGCAGAGCAGCGCCAGCATGCCGGCGACCGTCTCGTGGAATTGGTGCGCGACAGCGGTTACCGTATCCGCACCGGCTTTGTCGGCACCCCTCTCATCTGCGATGCGCTTTGCAGAACAGGTCACTACCAGGCTGCCTATCGCCTCCTGATGCAGCGCGAATGTCCCTCCTGGCTGTACCCGGTCACCATGGGTGCCACCACGGTCTGGGAGCGCTGGGACAGCATGCTGCCGGACGGAACGATCAACCCCGGCGAGATGACATCCTTTAATCACTACGCCCTCGGCGCGGTCGCGGATTGGATGCACCGGACAATTGGCGGTCTGACTCCGGCCGGGCCTGGCTACCGCCGCATTGGCATTCGCCCACGCCCGGGCGGCGGACTCACGCACTGCCGCACAAGTCACATCACTCCCTACGGGTTGGCGGAATGTTCGTGGAAGATCGAAGACGGCAAGTTCGATCTCGATGTGACCGTTCCCGCCAATACAACCGCCTCTGTTACGTTGCCGGGAAATGACAGCACTTTGGAAGTTGGCTCCGGCTCCTGGCAATGGTCGATTCCTTATCAAGATCCGGATGTACGCGGTCCCTACACAGTGGATGATCTGGTGGGTGAGATCATAAGCGACCTGGCCGCCCGTGACGCCATGGTGGATGTGCTTGTCCGCCTGGAAGTTCCCGGGTTTGAGCAAATGGTCCTTTTCAGCGAGCGCAATATTCCATTGCGGGATGGGCTGAAAAAGCTTCCCAATACCGGGGAAGCAGTGCAGCAAATGAACGACGCTTTAGCCAGCCTATCATCCCACCGTTGACAACATCCTGCTGGTATGGTATCGTTACCATGGTAACGATACCATACCATTATGCCTACCATTCAGGATGTTGCCAGGCTTGCGGGTGTGTCTCCCATCACGGTCTCCCGGGTGCTCAATCACTCCGGTTATGCCAGCGAAGAAACCCGCACCCGGGTGGAGGCCGCAGTTGCCGAATTGGGCTATGTCCCGAATACACTGGCAAGGGGGCTACGCTCGAAGCGCACCAATACGCTGGCCCTGGTGATGACGGATATCACCAATCCTTTCTTTACTCTCATTGCCAGAGGAGTGGAGGATACGGCCAGCAATTCAGGTTATACGGTTATTTTCTGCAACACGGATGAATCGGAAAAGGAGGAGGAAAAGTACCTGAACATCCTTGTGCAGAAGCAGGTCGACGGCATTTTATTGGTTCCTGCCTGCAGTAATTCCCAGCCCTTAAACTTTCTTCAATCGAATGAAATTCCATTTGTTTTACTCGACCGGCGTGTTCCCGGAACGAGGTCGGATTTGATTCTGTGTGACTCAAAGCAGGGAGCCTACAACCTTACGCAGCACCTGATCGAACTGGGACATAAAAGGATCGTTACGATAACGGGTCCACGGGAGATCTCGACATCCCAGGATCGTGCCTCCGGGTACCGGCAGGCGATGAAGGACGCCGGTCTTGCAGACTCGATCCAGGTCCATTACGGATACTTTACACAGAACAGCGGATACGAGCGTACCCGCCAGCTGCTGGCCCTGGATCCGCGCCCGACAGCCATTCTCGGAGGCAATAACTTCATTACGATCGGCATCCTGCAGGCACTTAAGGATGCCGGCTTGTGTGTGCCCGAGGATATGTCAGTGGTCGGTTTTGATGACCTGCCGGCCTCCATGATCGTAGATCCCTTCCTGACGGTCGCCTCCCAGCCTGCCTATCAAATGGGCAGCCAGGCCACCGAGCTTTTATTGAAGCGGATCGCAGGCCAGCTGCCCAAGGCCACGCAGGAGATCGTCCTGCCGACCGAGTTGATCCTGCGGCGCTCCAGTGGCAAGCCGCCGGGAAGTTCCTAAACCTTATCCAGGCAAAAATTTTTTCAGCCGGTGTGACAACGTTATCATATCGGTTCAAGAAGGAGCAACCATGAATAATAATCCAACTGCAGCAACAACTTTAAAGAAGGATGACCTGATCGTGATCGGCGGAGCGGGCGGCTTCATCGCCGGTTCTCTTGTCAGATATTTTGCCGAGCAGGGTTTCACCAACATCCAGGCCATCGACAAGAAACCTTTGCCGGAATGGTACCAGCGCGTCCCGGGGGTTGAGAGCCTGTCCATGGATCTGAGCCTGGTGGATAACTGCAAACGGGCCGTCGAAGGCGCGGTCGAAGTGTATAACCTGGCGGCCGATATGGGCGGGATGGGCTTTATCGAGCGCTTCCGGGTGGAGTGCCTGCGCAGCATCCTGATCAACACAAATTTGATCGAGGAAGCCTATAAGGCAGGTGTGGAGCGTTATTTCTTCTCCTCCTCCGCCTGTGCCTATAACACCGATCTGCAAAAGGATCCGAATGTGCGTGCCCTCAAGGAATCGGATGCCTATCCGGCGATGGCGGAGCGCGGTTACGGCTGGGAAAAGCTGATGTCCGAAATGGTATGTCAGGAATACTGGGCGGAGCGCCGGATGAAAACGGCCATCGCCCGCTTCCATAACGTATATGGCCCCAACGGTACCTGGGATGGCGGCCGCGAGAAGGCCCCGGCCGCGCTGACACGCAAAGTCATCGAAGCTATGGACAGTGGCAGATTGGCGCTCGATATCTGGGGTGACGGCAGCCAGACCCGCAGCTTCATGTATATCGATGACTGTGTCAGGGGCATCGATATGATCACCCATTGCGATGACCTGATCGCCACGCCGATCAACCTCGGTTCCAGCGAGCTGGTCTCGATCAACAAGCTTGCCGACATGATCGAAAACATTGCCGGCGTGAAACTGCAGCGCTCTTATGATCTGAACGCTCCCAAAGGCGTAGCTGGTCGCAATAGCGATAACACGTTCATCCAGCAGGTTCTCGGCTGGGAGCCCAATACGCCGCTGCAGGTGGGTCTCGAAAGAACGTACAACTGGATCAAGGAACAGTATGAGACCCGCAAGGCAGGCAAGTTCGTTCCGGCCGGTCATCATTAAACAGAGTATTCACGGTGAAGACAACTATGACCACACTGGAAAAGAAAATGAAGATTACCGACGTGATCGGTGACATCCCCTATCGGATGGCGCTGGCCGGGGGCTGGATCGATCAGCCTTTTGTTTCCCGGCATAACCCTGATCCCTCCGGATCGATGGTGGTGGTGAGCCTACAGCCGACCATGCGTTTCATGGACCGCAGTGGGATGGGTACCAGCACCCGAAAGGTGATGCTGCAGCTCTGGAACGGGCAGCTCCCGCAGGCGGATCCGATGCAGATGGTGCGGGAGGCGTACGCGGCCGAGAACGAAGCCCGCCCGGCCCCATCCGGATCACAGGATATGACCGGGATCATATTCCCGGGCATCAACCGCCTGGATTACGACTTCCACCACGAAGGTGGCGTCTTTCCTGCCCATATCGAGTCTAATTCGGACCGGGATGTCATCGATTGGCTGGAAAATCATATTTATATGGTCCCGATCGCCCCGCGGCCGACGGGCTACAATCCGCTTGAGCAGCAGAATCTCGACCCCGAGTGGATCCGGCGCCTGGGCCAGACAGGCCGGGACTGCTACGATGCCATCCTGGCAAAGGATGCAGCAGCGCTTGGCCAATCCATGAATGACTGCATGGTCTGCTGGGATCATATTCTGCCCGGCACTGTATACGATCCAACCCTGAGCCTGGACCTGATGGAGGTCCTCAGTTATTACCAGAATTGCTACGACGGTGCCATGTATTCGGGCTGTGGAGGTGGTTACATTTACGTTGTCTCGGATAAGCCCGTGGACGGCGGCTTCAAAGTAAAGGTAAGAGCGGCCTGATGAGAGACGTTGTCGTCAGCGGCAGCTTCGACGATCTGCGATCCCGCCAGGTTCGTTTTCTGGAAGAGGCGGCCGGATTTGGATCCCTGCACGTGTACCTCTGGTCGGATCCTGTTGTAAAAACACTGACCGGTACAGAACCCAAATTTCCGCTGCAGGAGCGCAAATATTTCCTGGAAGCGATCCGCTATGTTGATAAAGTTTGGACCGTCGAGGATGTCCCGAATCTAAACGAGCTGCCGCAACTCGTAGGAGGGACCCGGGGCATGTGGGTTGTTTCGGAGGACGAAGATTCACCTGTCAAACGACAGTTTTGCACTTCTCACGGAATGCTGTACCAGGTGATTGAAACATCCCTCCTAAAGGAGTTTCCTCCAGCCGGCACGGCCACCGGGCGTTCCTATTCGAACAAAAGGGTTCTTGTCACGGGTTGCTTCGACTGGTTCCATTCCGGGCATATACGCTTCTTCGAAGAGACCTCCTCCCTGGGCGATCTTTACGTGGTGGTCGGGCATGATGAAAATGTCCGCCTGCTCAAGGGGCAGGGTCATCCTTTATTCCCGGAGCAGGAGCGCCGCTATATGGTGGGCGCGATCCGCTTCGTGAAGCAGGCCCTGGTCTCCACGGGCAGCGGCTGGATGGATGCAGAGCCCGAGATCGAAGCAATCCAACCTGACATGTATGTCGTGAACGAGGATGGAGACAAACCGGAGAAACGTGAATTCTGTAAGGCACGTGGATTGGAATATGTGGTCCTGAAGCGTACCCCGGCCGCAGGGCTGCCGCGCCGCGAAAGCACGCACCTGCGCGGATTCTAGGAGAGCTATGTATTATGCCGTGATCATGGCCGGCGGGACCGGCACCCGCCTCTGGCCGTTGAGCCGCAGGAATTATCCCAAGCAGGCCCTGACGCTGGCAGGCGACCGGTCCATGTTCCAGGTCGCTGTCGATCGGATCCAGCCGGTGTTCCCGCTCGAACGGATCCTGGTCATTAC
>JBLMZU010000344.1:0-6221 GCA_050258995.1 Bacteroidota bacterium | reverse complement strand
AAACATCAGGACTCACTTTCGCAGCCACGCGGGACAGCAGGCTGGCTCCGTGACCGGGGAGCGCATCTCCCCCGTTCGGATGTCCGCGATCTGCACTTCCATTCTACCATCTATGACTGTGTTGAACGCAAGCGTGTTCCCGTCCGGCGCCCAGTGCGGGGTCTCGGCACGGCCGTTCGTTAGAGATGTGATCTGCCGCAATTCGCCGCTTTCCACATTCACCAGATCGATATTACTGATTAACAACCCGGAGGACTGATCTGCACTTTGATCCTGTGGGTTCTCCCGTTTGACAAATGCGATCCATTTTCCATCCGGCGACCAGTTGGCCGCGTACCCATGACCGGCATCCGCGTCTGCCAGTTTACGCGGATCGGAGCCGTCTGCATTCATGACCCACAACTCCCCCAGCGTGAACGGCGTGGGAGAATCCGGGATCTTGATGAAAGCGATTCGTTTTCCATCCGGGGAATAGCGGGCGAAGGAAAGGTAGTTGTAGCGGTCGACCAGCAACTGCTGGAAATCGCCGCCATTTCGCTGTGCGAGAGTCATTTCGCTGCCGGAGCCCAGGCCGCGGGAAACCGTAAAAACGAAGTCGCTCGAAGCGGGCATCGTGGAAAGATCATAGGTCCAGCCGGCGATCTCCAGGTCCCTGAGCCTTCCCTTTTTATCCGAGCGAACCACACGGGCATTTCCAAGCGAGTCCACTTTTAGATAAACAGATTTTCCGTCCGGTGACCAGGCCAGGAAATGGCTATCCGATTCCGTGACCGGCTGTGTAACAGAACCGGAGTCAGTATCAAGGAAGAGGACCGTCTGCCCATTGGGGCAGCTCAACTCGACCAGCAGAAGGCTGCCGGCCGGCGCAGGAAAAGCATCCAATAAAGAGCAATCGGGGGGAATGGAAAACGGGATTTCTTTAACCGGCTGGAGCTCCTGGGAGAGTTGGACAAAGGCAGGTGGGTTGAACCGGTACAGATACAGGAAGGGCTGAGCAGCAGGTATGGGAGGAGTGGAACAGGAGGAAAAAAACAGGAAGGAGAAGAGGAGAAGGCAAAAGGCGGGACGTGGTGATTTCAGGAACATGCGGGTATTATACAAGTGGGAGCGTTATAATCATCAGACATCCTACATTACCACTCAGAAACCGGAAAACAATCCATGCATATCCTCGTAACCAATGACGACGGCGTACAGGCCCCCGGTCTGTTAGCACTTGCCCAGGCGATGCGCGAGATCGCAGATGTCACTGTCTTTGCCCCGGACCGCAACTGGTCAGCTTCAGGACATGTCAAAACACTGGAGCGCCCGATCCGTGTGACCGAGACCGTGCTGGCCGATGGGACTCCCGCCTACATGTCCGACGGCGCGCCTTCGGACTGTGTCGCCCTGCCGCTGTTGGGTTTCGTGGACAAGGTGGACCTGGTCGTTTCGGGGATCAATCCCTATTCCAACATCGGCCACGATGTGACATACTCAGGCACGGTCACTGCTGCCATGGAAGCGGTGATCGCCGGGGTCCCGGGCATTGCCTTCTCCCTCGCCTCCCAGGACAAGCCGGCCAATGTTCCTACGGATTACAGCCATGCAGGCCAGGTCGCCAGAAGGATCGCGCAACACGTCCTGGAAAACAGATTGGGTGAAGGCGTGATCCTGAACGTCAACATCCCCTATCTCAGCGTGGAGGAGATGAAGGGCATCATCATCACTCGCCAGGGCCTGCGCGTCTACCGGGATGCCCTCGACCGGCGCGTCGACCCGCGCGGCCGTCCCTATTACTGGATCGGCGGGGAGGCCCCGACCGGGGTCAACGAGGAAGGCACGGATGTCGGCGCATTATTTGCAGGCTATGTCTCCGTCACGCCGCTGCAGCTGGACCTGACGAACTATAAGGCAATGGAAGTGTTGAAGAATTGGGAATGGAGAGCATAGCGGCAGTTTGAGCTCGTTCCCCTGGAAGGGGTCCCCGACCAGTCTCCTGGATTGGTCGACCGGTTTATTTTATTAGAATGGAGAGAAAATGACAGAAGAACAGGTACATGCTTACTGGCAAAAATTCCTATCCATCCTGCCACCCGATTCACCCTACCGCACAAAAACCTATACTGCCGAAGCCTGGGGCGACAGCTCCAAACTGGCCGATGAGCTTGGCGATCTCATCGTCCGCGGTATCAAGACCGCCACCTGTTCCGCTCTTTGGGAGTGGGAGGCGGAAGGCAAGCCGATCCCCAGGGAGGGCCTGCTCACCACCGTGCTGGATGGGCAGGGCAGTCCGCTCTGTATCGTCGAAACGACCGAAGTCACCGTCCGCCAATATAATGAAGTGGATGATGAGTTTGCCCAGGCCGAAGGTGAAGGTGACTTTTCCCTCGAATACTGGCGCCAGGCCCATAGAAATTTCTTTTCCCGGACCCTGCCAAAAATCGGAAGGGAATTTTCCGAGGAGATGCCGCTGGTCTGTGAACGGTTTCAGGTGATCTATAAATAATTTATGGTGACACTGCAATGCAGTGTCACCATAGGAATTTATCAAACAAAGGAAAACATCATGCCCTATCTCGCCTCAGATACACGCTACGATACCATGACCTACAACCGCGTCGGCAGCAGCGGCCTCAAGCTGCCTGCCGTCTCGCTGGGCTGGTGGTACAACTTCGGCGGGCGCGACAACATCGAGAACGGTCGCGCCATCGCCCGCCGCGCCTTCGACCTGGGCGTCACGCACTTTGACCTAGCGAACAATTACGGCCCTCCTCCCGGCTCCGCCGAGGAGACCTTTGGCATTCTCTACCAGCAGGACTTCCATCCCTACCGCGACGAGCTGATCGTCTCCACCAAGGCCGGCTACGATATGTGGCCGGGACCGTATGGCGAATGGGGCTCGCGCAAATATATGCTCGCCAGCCTGAATGCATCGCTCAAGCGCATGAAGCTCGATTATGTGGATATCTTCTACAGTCACCGCTTTGATCCAGAAACGCCGCTCGAGGAGACCATGGGGGCGCTGGATACGGCCGTCCGACAGGGCAAGGCTTTGTATGCCGGCATCTCTTCGTACAATCCCGAAATGACAAAGCGCGCCGCCGAGATCCTGCATGACCTAGGCACACCCTGCCTGATACACCAGCCGTCCTACAACATGTTCGACCGCTGGATCGAGGACGGGCTGCTGGATGTACTGGTCGAGGAAGGGATCGGGTGCATTGTCTTCTCGCCTCTGGCCCAGGGACAGCTGACCAGCCGTTATTTGAATGGGATCCCTTCCGGAGCCCGCGCCACCAAAACCGAGCGAGTCTGGCTGACACCGGACGATGTCAAGGCGAACCTTCCCAAAGTCCAGAAGCTCAACGAGATCGCACAGGCCCGTGGCCAGTCCCTCGCCCAGATGGCGATCGCCTGGGTCCTGCGCAAACCGGCCGTCACATCGGCATTGATCGGCGCCAGCAGCGTTCAACAGCTGGAGGATAACCTTGCCTCGCTCAACAACTTGAAGTTTAGCGAGGAGGAACTGAACAGGATCGAATCGATCTTGAAGGACGGATGAAGGCCCGGGCAGTAAAACGGTCTTTTGTCTATCGTCCATGGTCGAGAGGATAAAATGAGCTTTTTCAAGAAACTCTTCAGCGGAACACCCGCCAAACACCAAAAGCAATATTACGTCTTCCAGGTGAAATGTAACCGCTGCGGCGAGATCATCGAAGGCCGCATAGACCTGGACAACGACCTCAGTGTGGAATATGAAGACAATAATAATGTCTACTTTGGTCGCAAGGTCCTGATGGGAAACGGTCGCTGTTTCCAGCAGATCGAAGTGGAAATGAAGTTCACCTCCGACCGTGAATTGATCGAGAAGGAAGTCAAAGGCGGAACATTTGTGGAATAGACGATTGACGATACCGCACTGCGTCTGGTGCAGTGCGGTATCGTCATCGTCCATGGTTTATTGTGAGAAAGGTTTTTATGCGCTACTCCTCCCCTCCCAACCAGCAAGCCTATTATGAACAGGTCTGGACGCTCGTGCGCCAGATCCCGTCTGGAAAGGTGGCGAGCTACGGGCAGATCGCTCTGCTGATCCCGCCTCCCATGGGTGTGGACTTCGACAGCTACAAGGCATTTGGCCCCCGCTGGGTGGGAGGCGCCATGGCGGCCTGCCCCGATGATGTCCCCTGGCAGCGTGTGATCAACTCCCAGGGCAAGATCAGCGAGCGTCCCGGTTCGGAGCGCCAGCGGGTGCTTCTTGAGGAGGAGGGGGTAATCTTCGTCAAGGAGAAGGTGGACATGAAGAAATACGGCTGGAAGGGACCCGGAGAGGCAGACGAACCGCGACAGGAAGCACTGTTTTAGCATGGATAAAAGCACCCACAATCGCAAAGAACGCCTGAAGCCTTCCGGGGGAGGGATATGTATGTCCTGATCCATAGCCCTCTGGTCGGTCCGCTGACATGGAGCCGGGTTGCCGTACAATTGCGGGAGCGCGGGCAGGATGTCATCGTCCCTTCTCTACAGGATTCTCCGGACTCAAAATTCCCCTTTTGGAAGCAACAGGCCGAATCGGTTTCCCAGGCACTTGCCGGTATCCCTGCGGAGATGCCTGTCCTGTTGGTGGGCCATAGTGGAGCGGGACCGCTCCTGCCTGTCATCGGAAGCACGATTCGAAATAACGTCCGTGCATATGTATTTGCGGATGCGGGCATTCCACATCATGGGGCTTCCCGGCTCGACCTGATGAAATCCGAAGACGCGGAGTGGAGCGCACAATTCCAGGCCGGTCTGGAACAGGGATGGCTTTTTCCTGAATGGAGTTCCGAGGATCTCCAGGAAGTCATCCCCGACCCGGAATTGCGCAGGCAAATGGTTGCCGAACTTCACCCGCGAGGAGTATCATTCTTTACCGAGCCCATCCCGGTTCCCAAAGGCTGGCCGGACGCGCCGTGTTCCTATATTCAATTCAGCGCAGCATATCAGGAACCGGCCAAACAGGCGCGGGCTGCCGGATGGCCCACCTATGTGTTGAACGCCGGCCATTTTCATATGCTTGTCAACCCGGTGGAAGTCACCGATCTGATCGTCAACTCTGTGAGCGACGCTTCCTCAAAATGATCATTAACTCCTCTCCTCTCCATATTGGCATCCTTGGCGCAGCGGCGATTGTCCCCATGGCATTGACCAATCCTGCCAAGTCCGTGCCCGACGTGCAGATCCTGGGCATTGCAGCCCGCGACCCGAAACGAGCCGTTCAGTTTGCAAAAAAACATCATGTCGCCCGCGTCCATCCCACCTACGCCGCGCTGCTCGCCGACCATGATATCGATGCAGTTTACATCCCCCTGCCCAACAGCCTGCACGCCCAATGGACGATCAAGGCGCTCAAGGCAGGCAAACATGTCCTGTGTGAAAAGCCAATGGCATCCAATGCCCGGCAGGCCGAGGAGATGGCAAAGGTTGCCAGTGAGACAGGGCTCGTTCTCAGCGAAGCCTTTGCCTATCGATATCATCCTTTGACAGCCCGGGTCAAGCAGATCATCGACAGTGGTCAACTGGGGAAGATCCAGCATCTGGAGGCGGAATTCAGTTTTCTGCTTCCCGCGCCGAATAATATTCGCTTCCAGTTCGAGCTGAGCGGCGGTGCGTTGATGGATTGTGGCTGCTACCCGGTCAGCCTGGTCCGCTATTTGGTCGGCGCCGAGCCGCGCGTCGAGCAGGCGGAGGCGCGGCTTTTTCATCCCGAGGTAGATCACAAAATGTGTGCCGACCTGTCTTTCGAGGATGGCCGCACAGCCCGCATAAGCTGCGGCATGCTCTCCCCGAGGCTATTCACCTCCGTCCTGAAAGTCGAAGGGGAGACCGGCAGCCTGCGGGTCTTCAGTCCATTTCAACCGCATGTGTTCCACCGCCTGACAATTACCAAACCGGAAGGGACCGTCCACGAAAAAGTGCCCGGGGAAAATTCCTATACACTGCAGCTGCGCGCCTTTGCCAAAGCGATTCGTCGCGGGACCAAGCTCAATACCGATCCTGCGGATGCTGTTGGTAATATGCGCGTGATCGATGCCATTTACGAAAAAGCAGGTTTGAAGAAGCGGGGGACCTGATGCTTCGATTTAGTATCTATCCGAAAATTATGTTGAGCAAGATCTGCGAGCAAGCCATGTGGACAAAAGCAAGCCAGTTTTGCGGTTTCTTACACCAACGAGTCGCAACACTGCGGCGTTTAGACAGCC
>JBLMZU010000343.1:0-14450 GCA_050258995.1 Bacteroidota bacterium | reverse complement strand
CCTCCCTCTCCGGGAAGGAGGGTGCAGGAGGGCTGGGTGTAGTTGCCCTCATCAAGCCCCAATTCGAAGCCGGCAAAAAGGATGTCTCGCGCGGCGACGGCGTGATCCGCGATCCGGAGATCCACCGCCAGGTATTGAACGATGTGCTGGCCTATGCGGCCCAGGAGGGCCTGGCCGTTCAGGGATTGATCAAAAGCCCGCTTTTGGGGCCGAAGGGGAATGCTGAGTTCCTTGTATGGCTGGGAAACCGGGGATCGCTGGTCGATATCTCCATGCTGGTGGACCAGGTCTTGCAGAATCAATCGTAATACTCGGTCTGGTGGGGGGAGAGATGCTGCCGGGACTCGTTCAGGATCTGATCGACAGTCATATTTTCATGCTGCTTGTCCGCCGGGTGGTAATGGACGTGGACATGCAGTATGTTGGGGATCGAGTTGTAGATCATATCCTCCACGCTGGTGGCGATCCTGTCGCCCTGGGCCACGCTCAGGGTCCCTTCGATCCCAATGGTCAGGTTGATCACAATGCTTGGGCCGAAGCGATGGGCCTGTAATTCCTCCAGCTGCCTGACGCCCTTCACGCTTTTGAGCAATTCCAAAACCTGCTTTGCCAGCTTCCGGCTCGGCACGGTATCCATGAGATCCGTGGATGATTCGCGCAGGATGAAAATGCCGGTTCGCAGGATCAGGATGGCCACCAATGCACCGGCCAACGGGTCCACCCAGGGCAGGCCACGCCGTCCCAGGAAGATGCCGATGGCAGCCGCGGAGGCAGAGAAAATGTCATTGCGGTGGTCATATGCCAGGGCAAAGACGACCGGGTTCTGCGTCTGCTCGCCTAGCCCACGAACGTAATAAAACATGAAGATCTTGATGACGACCGTCGCCAGGGCGATCCACAGCGCAAATTCACTTGCGCCCTGGGATGTGATCTGCCCGTCCCGCAGATCCCAGATCTTGTCGACAGAGTCCCAGAACACCACCACGGCCGTGGACACCACGAACGCACCCACGACCAGGGAGGCAATGCTCTCCAACTGGCGGTGACCGTAGGGGTGCTCGGTATCTGCAGGCTTGTTGGCCAGCCGGACGAAGATTCCAGCCACCACGTAATAGGCCACATCTGAAACCGAGTTGATGCCCTCCGCCAGCAGTGCAGGACTGTGACCCACAATGCCGACCGTTGTCTTCACGAAGGAAAGGAAGATGTTCACCCCCAGTCCCAGGTTTACTGCCCAGAGGCTCTTGCGGTCCCGTTCTCGCGACATGGCTCGATTGTATAGTTTTCAGCTCAATTTCGGAATGGATGAAGATCATGATTAACGGCGGGGTGCCAAACCCCTCTGGTACAATTTACCAATGTCTCCCTACACTGATTCCGAATATAACATTCATCATCCACAGCCGTTGCTGATCGTCATCTCGGGTCCATCGGGGGCTGGCAAGGACACGGTCATGCAGCGCATGAAGGAACGCGGCCTGCCATTCCATTTTGTCGTCACTGCAACGACCCGTCCCCGGCGGGCCAATGAGGCCGATGGCAGGGATTACTTTTTTGTTTCAAAGGAAGAGTTTGCACGCATGATCGATAATGACGATCTGATCGAGCATGCCATGGTCTATGGCGATTACAAGGGCATCCCCAAGAAGCAGGTGCGGGAGGCTCTCACCAGCGGCATGGACGTGGTCATGCGCATCGACGTGCAGGGAGCGGAAACCGTCCGCAAGCTGGCGCCAGAGGCACTGATGATCTTCATTACAACTGAAAATGAAGCGGACCTGGTGCACCGCCTGGAGACGCGCAAATCCGAGACCCCCGATTCCCTGGCGCTTCGCATCGCCACGGCGCGCAAGGAGCTCAAGCGCGTGGATGGATTCGATTACATCATCGTGAACCGTGAATTCCATCTCGACGAAACAGTGGATGTGATCCGGGCCATTATCGATGCAGAGCATCACCGCGTAAAGCCGCGCAAGGTGGAGTTATGAACGAACTGAACAAGAGCCCGGACAGGCCGGCTGTCCCGCCGCAGCAAATGGTTCGCGTGGCGATGCCCTCCCGGGCTCCCTATGTGACCTATACGCTCATTGGTATTACGGTCGTATTCTATGTTCTGCAGATGGCGAGCGTGGCAACGATGGGACAGGACATCCTGATCGTGTACGGTGCCAGGTACAATGACGCGATCCATGCCGGCCAGCTGTGGAGATTTCTCACGCCTGCGCTGCTGCATGCCTCGATCCCCCATATATTATTCAACATGTATGCCCTGTTCTCGTTCGGGACCGGCTTGGAGCGTCACTTTGGTCATGGGCGGTTCCTTCTGCTCTATGTTTTGGGCGCGTACACAGGCAATGTGGTCTCATTTTTGCTTTCCAGCGGATATTCGGTGGGAGCGTCGACCGCCATTTTTGGTCTGCTGGGAGCCGAGGCGGTTTTCCTGTTCCAGAACCGGCAGCTGTTTGCCGGCCAGTTCGGCAAGGCGATCCAGAACGTGATCTTTATCGCCGTCGTGAACCTGATCATTGGCCTGCAGCCGGGCATCGACAACTGGGGGCACGTCGGTGGGCTGCTGGGGGGGCTGATGTTCACCTGGTTCGCCGGTCCCATCTGGAAGATCGAGGGTGCCCCACCAGAGCTCCACCTGGTGGACCAGCGTACAACGCGCGATGTGATCGTAGGGGCTGCCACTGTCATTCTGGTGTTCAGTGCACTGGCGATGTGGGGGATGACGAGGTGAGGCTGGGTGGTTGGCTGGTAGATTGATAGATTAATAGGCAGGTGCTGGGGTAGGCTGGTCGGAGTTTATTGTTGCATTTTACGGGATGATTATGTGGCTGAAACTTCAAATCGGTCTGTTGCTGCCGTCCTTTAGGCTGCTGTTCGCCGGGGACAGGTTTTTCCTCCCACTGCTCTTCTATACCGGCATCGCATGTATGGGGATGTTCGCGCTGGCGGTCGGCTGGGAGGCGATCATGACGAAACAGATCGTGCTGGGCAGGCGCCGCACAGGGAACGGGGGACATACACAGGCATTGCGGCGGTTTTTCAAGGCGTTCAGTTCAACGTGCTTGGCTTGTTCCTGATCCTTGTCGCTGTGATGACCTCTATGAGGGCCAACGGCCGGGAGATGTTCCTGCAGTTTGTACGCCGCCCCGGACTGCCGCTCATCGGATTTGGGATTCTCGTCTTGATGCAGGCGGTCATTACCATGCTTGGCTCGCTCGAACAGCAGGAGCGCTCCCGTAGGGATGTGATTTTCAGCCTACTGTTGTCGCGCCTGCTGCCGGGAACGATGCTGATACTCGTAGGTCTGGGTATGACAGGGTTGGGCCTGTTTGAAGCTGTCGCCCCCAACGTGTTCGATGCGATGGGAGGCGGATTTTTGGAAAGGCTGTATGAATTGAGATAGATCCTGAATTACGAAAACAGCCCGGAGTTCACACAGTTGAACTCCGGGCTGTTTTCTTTTCGTTACGGCTCGATCTCGAACACCGCTCCTGCGCTGGTTCCCTGCACTTCGGGGAAGAACGATTCCCAGGCATGCGCAGGCAGCACGCGATATTCGCCCGCCTGCAGCGGCACCAGTGTGTAGGTCAATGTATAGGTGCCGGCGGGCAGGTGGTCTGCCGAAAAGAGGATGCTGTCGTCGCGGATCTGTGGGTCGTGGAAGAGCCACCAGCCCCAGCCATTCACAAAAGGATTCTTGTCATCGAACTGAACCTGTATCTGTGCCGGGTCGATGGCCTGCTGGCTGGTCTTAAGACTCCGGTTCAGGATCTCCATGCCAGAGGGGATGGAGTCCTTGACCTGGACATAATAGGCATCGTTTGGTACGACAAGTGTCAGCTGGGCGGTAATGGTTTGGTCCTCATTTAGCTTCAAGGAGGTAACAGGTGTGCAGTCCCTGGATTTTGCATCCGCTTCATTTAGATTGGATTGACAGTAGACGCGTTCAACCTGCAGCCCCGAGTTGAGCGGCTGGACTTCATCCACCGGGCGGTTGACGTTAAGCACGGTGTGATAGTACAGCCGTCCCAGCCCGTCTGTGCGCTGGATGTTCAGCAGGTTGGGGGATGTGGGTGAGATATATTCGAGTGGGACATGGGCCGCGGATGGCGTGAGCACCTGGCTGCCTGACACATTGCCTGTCAACAGCGGACCGCCGTTGAAGGTGGCGTCATACGAGAAATCGGCGCTCAGGTCGCCGAAGCCGAGCATGGCCTGGTTAAGCGCCAGGATGGCCCAGGCATTGTCGTGTTCCGCGCTCCACATCCCGCCTGCATCGCGGTGGGCGGTCAGGTAATTGACCGCGTTAAACAGGACCTGGTTGGCCGGATCCAGTTGCGACAGGATGTACACGACGAGTGACGTGGTGTAGATCGGCGAGCCGCGGCTGACCAGGTTGGCCGGCGGTGTTTCCCAGTGAGCGCTGGTGGACGTCAGGATGGCGTTCGTCTCCAGGTTCGACGTGAGGTCGCGGACCCTCTCATCTGCCGGGTTGATACCGTTGATGATGGATGCCAGCAGCGCCTGGCTGGAGGGGCTCATTCTGTCGCGGGCATTGTAAAGATTGTTGATCGTTTCTTCGTCATACGTGGCAGCCTGGGCCAGCACATACTGGATGAACGCGATCTCATCCAGTTCCGCCCCGCTGGTGTCACTGGTGATCTCATGTTTCAGATCCCTCAAATAGGACCCGGCGCGCTGGAGGGCTGTTTCATCCACGCTGACACCGGCGCGATGGGCGCGGATCAGGCCAAAGGTCACATACGCCGAGATATAGGGATCCGAAGATGACGTCTGGCTGCCGGGCGGCGTGCTGCCCCACCAGTTCCAGCCTCCATCCTCATTTTGCAGCCGCAGGATCGTATGTACGCTGCTGTCCGTATTTGCCGCAACGCGGTCCGTCAGGGCGGGGTCGTTCAGGCCCGCGCCGCTGAGCGACTGGTAGACCTCCAGGTTCGGAAGGAAATAGGAAGTCAGGGATTCCGCACTGGAGGTGCCGGGTTCATCCATCTCCGCCAGGGCGGATAGCAGACTCCCGGCCAGTGAAGGACTCAGCTCAACATCCAGGCCACCGCCGTCCGGTGTGAACGTGCGCGGCAGGGAGATGACTTCCTGCTGGGATACCGCGCCGCGCAGGATCCCACCGGTCACAAAGGTTTGCGGTGCGCTGTATTGCAGGACCGGCAGCTTCCCCCACGCGGGGCGGGCCGAATCCTGCAGCGACGGCGTCTCCGTGGATGTGGCTGAGAAGACCAGGTCGGCAGCCTCCGCAAACCCGGCCGTGCCCCACCACTCGACACGCGTCCGCCCGTTGGCCGGGACATCCACCTGCTGGGTCGCCTTGTCCGGCTCGTCCAGGATAAAGCCCTCGCTCTGCAGGTTGACATCGACCGTCACCTTGTCCGGCGTGTTGTTGTTGACGATGGCGGCCATCAGGACATGGTCGCCGTTGACCAGGAACCTGGGTGTCACGGGCCGGACGAGCAGCTGCTTGGTGGAGACAAGCTGGGTATCCGCTTCTCCGACCTGGGTGTCGGCCGTCAGGCCGCGCACATCCACCTGCCAGGTGGTAAGCGAATCGGGCAGGGTCATCGTCACCTGGCCGCGCCCGTCTGAATTGGTGATCAGGGATGGATTCCAGTAGGCCGTATCAGGGAAATTTTCGCGGATGAAGGGCACTTCCCCGCCTCCACCTCCGCCCATTCCGCCTGGCATCAGCACATCCCGCCCGGTATAGATGGCGAGCGATAGACCCGTTTCAATGCCTACCGGCTGGTTGCTGTAGTATGCCGAAAGGATATCCTCCGAGTTGGGCTCTGCCAGGGCCAGGGATGCCTTGTCCACGACCGCCAGGGAGAACTCGCCCTCCACAGGCTGGCCTTGATGATCGGTGACCTGTACATCGAAGGTGACATCCTGGCGCGGCGCTGCTTCGACCGGGTTGGAGGTCACGCTGACATTGAGCTCCTTGTCGTCGGGTGCCACCGGCAGGTTGACCAGCCCGCCCCGGAAATCGTTCCCCTGTCCAAGCACAGTGACGCTCACATAAACGTTGGGTGCATCCGCTTCTGTAAGTGGGATCGAATATTCCCTGCCGCTGCCGGAAAGGGTGATGACCTCGGCCTCCGAGATTTCGCCGCGCTCCACCGTCACCAGTGCCGTTGAGTTGACGGCAAAGGGATTCGGGATGAACAGCCTGGCCGTATCGCCTGCCTTGTAGGACTCACGGTCGGCACTGACCTCAAGTCTTTGGTTCGGCAGATCGGGCCAGGCAGCAGCGCCCGCACCGCTGACCCAGATCATCGACTGGGTGCGGGCCCCATCCCCGCTGACCTCCAGCATGTATGTTCCTGCAGTGGGCGGGATGAAGGAAAGCCTGGCCTTGCCGTCCGGCCCGGTGGTGAGGTTGCTGCTGCTCACCGGTTCGTAAACGGGGGTATAGGTGGGGTAGCCCGCACTGTCTGTTTGCTTTTCCCAGCGGACCTGCTGGAACTCTGCGTCCAGGGTTTTATCGCCGGATGGATTCTGCGCCCAGTCCGCCGTGTAGACTTCGAACCCGATGGGCGAATCGGCGTGACCGATCCATTGATCGGGGCGGATGCCGATGATAAAGTCGGCCGGATGGATCTTGATCTCCGAGCGTGCGCTGACCGGAAGTCCCGATTCGTCCTGTCCGGTCACTTCCAGTGTGACGATCTGGCCGTCGTCCTGTGCGGGAATGTCTGGCAGCTTGATGGACAGGATCCCATCGCGGTCCGTCCTGCCCGTCCCAGCGGCGATCTGTGTCCCAAAATAACCCGATCCAGAGGCGGGCATGTGGAAGGCATCCAGCCATGAAGTGTTCAGCATCCCTGTGTCATAGTTCGGGATGGAGAAGGTTTGAGGCCGGGCATAAAAGGCCCACCTGACTTCCATGTCGTTCACAGGCGCGTCGAAGAAATACCGTGCGCTGACTTTGGCGTCTGCCTGGTCCCCGAGCTTGATCTCGTCTGAGGAGAAATCAACGGCCAGATCGATCTCAGGCTTGCGATACTCCGCCACCTGGAAGCTGAACGACAGGCCCAGGTCGGCATTCTCAAAGGTGTAATAGCCGGGCGGGGCATCCTCCGGTAATGCGAATTCGCCATTGAACGTCCCGTACGGCGAGAGTGACGCGTTGAGAGTCAGCAATTGCGTCCCATTTGCATCTTTCAGCGTGAGCGGCACCTCATTGACCTGCGGCAGGTCATAGCGACCGTTGAACGCCTGGCGCGCCACCCCGCGGAAATAAACTGTTTGCCCCGGGCGGTACATGGGACGGTCGGTATACATATAGATGTCGGTGTGCGGAGGCTGTTTGTCCAGGCTGTAGCCAAAATCCCCGGCAGCGATTCCCAGGTTCCAGCTGCTGGTGGCAATCGCAAAATTATCCGAGCCCGGCGTGCCCAGGACGGCGAACACCAGACCTTCCGGAGGCGACACTGCTCCCTTCCATAAACCGTTTTTATCGGTGGTGCCAGATGTCAGCTGGTTCCCGTTTTGATCGTAGAGCGTAACAGGCGCGTTGGCGACCGGCGATTGCGAGGTCAGGTCCACTGCCCAGACCAGTGCCTCGGTCGCGCCCAGCTTGAATGTCAGGTTGATCTGGCTGGAAACAGCAAAATAGATATTTTTGGAAGGGGACTGGATCTGGGGCGAGGACAGCTGAACATAATACAGGCCGGGCAGCAGTGTACTGCCCTGCTCGACCAGGCGGAGTTTTACATTCTCTGCCTTGCTCGGCGGCAGCGTAAAGGCATGGGGATAGACGATTGGGTTGGTTGGATTGAATGCCTGCTGGTTGTCGTAGGAGTTCTGCATCGATAAAAACTCCTGCAAGGTCAGCGGCGCCACGGTCACGTCCGCGCTCTGGATGTTGACCGCCGTTGCATGCAGGGCGGGATCGTCCGGGCGCACGAACGCAGTGGAGGAATAATAGGCATTGACGTTCAGTGTCGACGGTGCTGGAGCGGTGCGAAAATTGAAGACATACGGATCGCCCAGGGACTGGTGCCAGGTATCCCGCAGCTGCGCGGCGATCTCGATCGAGTAATTGGTTTCTGCCTGGTAGGATCCGTACACCTGAAGCGTCAGGCCGTCGTCAGACAGGCTGGTCGAAAAGTTATCCAGCGCGGGCGTCGCCTGTACGAACGCATCATAATCACCCTTTGACAGCGGCGAGCTGAAGGTGAAATTGACCACGTAGGGCTGGGCATCCGTCGACGTCACCGCAAAATTGTCAAAGGTATTGAACACGGCGCCGAAGTCCTCTCCAAGCGCCATGCCGCCCTTTGACTTTGCCTTTGCAGCCACATTCAAAATGTAGCCGACGTTGCGCATCAGCTCCTTGTCGGGTGTAAAGTGCAGAACGGTGTCATCCTCCCATTTGAATTTGCCGTTCAGAGGGCCCTCCGGTCCGCTGAAGACGAAATTCGATTCCACGCTTTTCGTATCCATCGGCTGGTTGAACGTCAGCTGGATCTCCGGATCGAGCGCCAGCTTCTGTCCGCTGGCTGGCTCATAAGAGACGACCTTGGGGAGTGACGTGCTGAACTTCCACTGGGACTGTTCGCTTGCCTCCAACCCGACGCCGGTCACCGTTTTCAGATCGGGGTTCAGGCTGATGGTGTATCCCGTCCCTCCGGCCAGCGCTGGCTCCGGGTAAAAGATGTAGGTGCTGGTGTTGATCCATTCCCCCTTCCCTGGCACGGACGGTTGCAGGCTGAAAGCGGCCGGGGCTGATGCAAGATCCCCGCCAAGCGACACGACGGGCTGGTTGAACGAAACAGCCACCGCCGATTCCACGTCGACGTCTGCAGCATTTTCCTTGGGCAGGATATTGACCGCCCGCAAATAATCCGCCACCTTATAGGAGATGTTGACAGGCTCCTCGATCCCAAACCCATTGGAGGACTTGATCGAGCTGGCGATCGTAATGGGCAGCTCACTGTCCGCCGGATAAGGCTGTGTGGGCGTGAAGACAACGGTTGCATCGTCGTTCCACGTAAAAGTACCTTCGGGTAGTCCGCTGAAAGACGATTCCACCGATGATCTGTCCATCGCCTCATTGAAATAAAAGGCGATCGATGACAACTGGCCGATGACCGTATCGAGCGGCGGCTGCGTTTCCACCAGGCGGGGAGGCAGGGCTTGCTGGTAAGGGGTGGGTGTCGGGGGGACCGGCGTTGGTGTCTGGATACCGGGAAGGGGAATGCCAGCGCAGGAGGCAAGAAGGGCGCTGATGAAAATCGAACAAAGGATGGAACGGAGAAGGCGGTATTTCATCGAATCATCCACTATGAGAATGTGCTTCCAATTTCATTATACACTTGGAAACAACCGCCGGACGGCAGCGGCAGGCACACTCAGGCAGCTTTCATAAACCAGGATCAAAAAAGGACACGGGTTTTCCGTGTCCTTTTTTGTGGTTTGCCAGGATTATTTTGCGCCCATTTCGTTCAATGCTGCCTCGATATCCTGCTGGAACTGGCTGAACGGCTGGGCCCCCTCAATCAGCTTGGTCTTGGTCTGGCCGTTGACCGTATAGCTGAGCACAAAAGCCGGGGTGCCGTTGACGCCTGCTTTCGTACCATCGTCGAAATCCTGCTGAACGCGGTCCTTGAATTTGCCGCTGTCGTAGCAGTTGTTGAACTGGTTGATGTCCAATCCGTTCACCTTTTCAGCAATGGCCTTGATGCGCTTGTCGGTGAAGGACCCGGCGTCCTCGCCAATCACGTTCGCAAACAGCAGGGCGTGCATCTCCCAGAATTTGTTCTGATCGCCCGCACAATAGGCCGCTGCCGCGGCATCCTGCGATTCGGTCGAGGTACCACCGACATTCCGGCTTACCCAGTTGCCCATCGAACGATAGGTAAACAGGACCTTGCCGGTGTCAATGTAATACTGCCTTAATGTAGACTCGGTGTTCTTATGAAACTGTTCGCAGAACGGGCACTGAAAGTCAGAAAACTCCGTGATGTGGATCGGGGCGTTTGGATCACCCATGGAATTGTCATTGGCGTTCGGATGGGTGCCCGGGTCGATGGATACCACTCCTGCCGCAGGGCGGAGGGAAGGCCATACAAAGGCAAAGACCAGGAAAATTGCGCCGATCACGATCAGGACGATCATCCATACTCGACTGCGCGACTGCTGCTTTTTGATTTTTTCCCGTCTCTCCTGGCGCTTACTCTTCTTCTCGTTGCTCATGAAGACTCCTTAATGAATTGATTGTACAGCTTGTCTTGATCATAAATATGTTTATTACATCTGATTTGCTGGCTTAAACAAAAATATCCCATCAAGAAAAGCGTTCCGCACTGTGCAAATTTTCCCATGCCCAAATTGTTTTGTCTAGGAAAAGTTTAGCTTATTCTTAGGAAGTTCGGAAGGCCCACTTTGTTACATTGTTGGACAGATTATACGTGCCGGTCCAGCCATTGGACCATGAAGTCAAGGACCTGTTCCTTCTCCGGCTCGTTGTGGATCTCGTGATATAGTCCCTCCCATAATTTCAAGGTGACATCCGGGTTTTTCCTTGCTGCGAGTTGTGCAAAATCCCGGCTGCCATCTGCATAGGTGTTTCGATCAGCCAGGCCGTGCATGATGAGGAGAGGCAGGGAAAATTCCCCGGCATGGCTCCAGACATAATCGGTTGCCTGCAGCCCTGCTTTTCCAAAGCCCAGGCTCAGGCGGTCATGCACGAGCGGATCCTGCTGGTAGGCTTTGATTACCTCCGGGTCGCGGGAGAGGATATTCATGTCCAGGCCGCTTGGGATCAGGGTGGATGGCATGACGGAACCAAGCGTTTTGACCAGCACTACTTTTGCCTTCTGGTCATGGACCTGTGAGCGTAGTCCCGCGCCTGTGGCGATCACACCTTTGAGATCCGGCTTGTTCTTCAGTGAATAGGTAAGGACCAGCAGTCCGCCCAGGCTGTGACCATACAGGAAGAGCGGGAGACCCGGGTATCGCTTTGCAAGCAGGGACAGAAAATCCCCGATATCCTGTATCGCTATATCCAGCGACGGGAAATGCCCGCGGATGCCGCTTGATTTCCCATGTCCGCGTAGATCGAAACCGGCAAAGACGTACCCGCCGTCTGTTATCAGCCGGGCGACGTGTCCATAGCGACCGGTATGCTCCCCCAGCCCGTGCACCAACGCGACGACTGCCCTGGGTGTGCCCTGCGGCTCCCAGCCGCGTAGAAGGAAATCGATGCCATCCCGGCTCTTCCATTTTGATTCGAAGGTGTTCATTTGTTTTCCGTTGTGATCCTGAATTCGCAGTCCGTGTCGCCGCGCGCCTTGCAGGAGGTCTCCTTCACATCGTAGCGCTGGCCTGTGGCCCACAGAAGACTCTCGTGGATCAGGCCCAGGGTCACGAAGCAGACCGGCGAACTGCTTGTACAGCCCTCGGTTGTGGGAGACACATGATCGGCGAGCAGCAGGTCGAGGTCCAGGGTGTGCAGCGTGATGTCACCGGGACGGGCGCCCAGGAAGCGTGAGAGCAGCTCGAGAGCCGCCTTGCGACGCGAGACCAGGGGCAGACGCTTGACCACGGCAGCCTGTGCCTTGCTGGCAAGCGCGGCATCCTCCAGCAGGTTATGCCAGAGGCGCTGCCCCACCCGCAGCAGGACTCCCCGGGCGCCTCGTCCATAATAAGCGCGCATGGCTGCCTGCATGGATGCATATGTCCTTGCGGATTCCAATTCGTTCATTTTGCGAAAAGTGGCCGGCTCTGTCCATGCCGCAGGAAGCTTGGAGAGAGCCAGCATGGCATTCAATTGATCCGTGCCCAATTCCACAGCAGCGGCTTCAACAAAACGGCGGAGGATGCGGCCGGAGAATGCGGGTTCGGTCACGTCCGTACCTCTCCCACTTCGAATCTGCAATAATCATCCCCTTTTGCCAGGCAGTGTGTTTCCACGATCTGGTATTCCCTGCCTGTTGCCCAGTGCACTGCTTCCTGGATGGATCCCACATACAGGTGACAGATGGGTTCCGGGCTCTGGCGGCTGTGACAGATCGCGCAGGTCGACTCCACGTACGCCAGCCGGTTTCCGCTCTCGTCCACCCAGGCATTGACCTGGGCATTGCTCTTCTTCAGGGCATCGGCCATCCCATTCAGGATGAACTTGATCTTCTGTTTTTCCGGCAGTAGCTTGAGCGCCATTCCCGCCACGCCCAGAAGCGCAGACTGCTCGCGCACGCCGTACTGAAAGGATGCCTTGCCGATGCGGCGCAGCATGCCTTTTCCGCCGCGTCCGTAAAACTCTTCGATCGACTGGTTCAGTTTTGCATACTGTGAAGCCGGAATGGAAGGCTCCAGGTTGTTGGGTGGAAAATTTCCAATGAACCGCTCCAGTCCGCTGGTCCGCAGCACGGCGTTCAGACCATTGTCGCCCATCACCTCCTGGGCCGAGACCAGCGCCTGGCGCACGAGGGAGTTGACGATCACTGCATCTTCACGGTTTTTCATGCTGCCTCCTTGTCATGGATAGGACGATACTTGTAAGGGAGTGTTTTGATTTAGGAAGTTGTCCGGCCGCTAAACGCAGTGGGAACTTCGAACGTATACACGGGATACTCCTCGCCCGTGCGGGTGAACCCCATGTTCTTATAAAGCTTCAGGGATACCTGGTTATCACTTTGTGTGTTGACACTCAAGCTCGTGGTCCCAATGCGCATGAGGTTGGCATACAGGTCACTTAACAGGGCATGGCCCACACCGCGTCCCTGCATGGCGGGGTGGACCGCCAGCCGTGCCAGGTGTGCCCGCTGCCCGTGACCGGTTGTTAATTGATAGCCAATGATCTCATCCCTTGTTTCTGCAACGGTCGCAAATAAAGCCTGTGAAAAGGCACGCTGTAGGGTATCGAGGGAATTGTGCCAGAGCGGGGTGAAGGCAGCATGGTCTGCCCGGGTCACCCCCGGAATGTCAGACTCCATCATCCTGCGGATGCGGACGCCATCCACTTTGGTTGATGTCCAGGGCCGGGAATGCCATTCGAGCATCACGATTTGCTGCCGGTTCTCGAAATGGTTCTCTGCCAGGATTGTCTGGAACCAGGGCTGCATCGCGATCGCAGCCACGGTCGCGCCCCCGGCCCGGCTGATCTCCTCCCTGGCCGCCGGCCACAGCATGGCCCAGGCGTTTTCCGGTGTCCAGTGCCCGGTATAAACAAACAGCCGCACCCAGGCGATCCCCTCCACTTCGGTGGGACAAGCCAGTGCGGCTGTGATTTGCCTGTCTTCCTCCAGCGCCCAGTAGAACGGAGCACCCAGCCATTCGAGGGGGGAGCGCCAGTCCAGGTGACGATGGAGATGGGTCTCAAAGAAGATCAGATTGGATAGCTGTTGATGGTCGTTGAGATCTGCTGCGCGAACCAGGGAATTGATCACTGTTCACCTATGGCAAAACTGTCAATGCGCCTGCCATGACAAGAGGTTTTTATCTGATTCCAATCCGCATGAGGAATTTCATTAGTCGCTGGGTCAGGGTGGGCTTTTCGACCAGGCGCAATGAGTCGAGCACATCCATCTGTGTATCGGTGACATGCAGGTGTTTGAGATTGATGTTGGCTGCGGCTTTACGCACCATGGAATGCATGTCACCCTCGCCTGCCTGCTCGAAAATGGATGCGGCACGGTCGTACTCGGCCAGTGCCTCCTTCCACTTCTTAAGACCTTCGAGGGCGGCACCTCGGTTACTAATGGCGATGCCCTGGCGCTTGAGGTCCCCCGCCTTTTGAAAGACATCCTCCGTCCCGTCTGTGGCATCAAAGGCGTCCCGGGCATTCCCCGCCTGAAGAAGGGCCACGCTTTCGTTGTTCTTCATCTCGGCCGCATTCAGCGCGTCCCCCGCGGCCGAATAAGCCTGGGCAGCCTGGGAGAACAGGTCGGCTGCAACCTTGTAATTTCCTTTTTCGTATTCTTTTTTGCCGTCGCTGGCAAGTGTAAGTGTATTTGTTTGATCTGTCACAGCTAAAAGGTAATATCCAGTATGTCTTCCGCCACGGAGCGCAGCTTGTCACGTGACATGCTGCTGAGCTTCATGGCCAGTTCCAGGTAGGGGCGATTGACCGGTGCCGCAACGAACTGGCGCAGCTCAAGCGGCAACTCCAGGAATTCCTGGACCGTCTCCTCGCTTTGCAGCCACCGGCCGATCGGGCCGCTCCGGTCGAAGAACGATTCGATCCGCCCACCCAGGGTGGTGATCAGCACCTCCAGCTCGGGCAGTGGGATGGGGCTTTCACCGAGCTCATAGGCCTTGATGCGGGAGCTGGTGATCCCAGTCTTGCCGGCCAGGTTGCGGATCGAGATGCTGGCATTCATGCGCTCCTGCCTCAGCAGCGCACCGATCTTTCGCTGGCGGATGGCCAGCAGCCTGGGGAGATCGATGTTGTTGATCGGAGAGGCGGT
>JBLMZU010000342.1:0-12087 GCA_050258995.1 Bacteroidota bacterium | reverse complement strand
CTTGGAGATCATGGCGGCACACAATCCAATGGGGAATTTCATGCAATGAGCGTTCGGTCGTCGGGACGCCAACCCTGGTTATCAGTTCTCATGCCCGTGTTTAACGGAGAAGAGTATCTCGCCACCGCCCTGGATTCGATCGTTGCCCAGTCGGACGATGAGATCGAAGTCATTGCCGTCAACGGTGACTCAACAGACAATACGTTATCCATTCTACGCTCGTACCAGGAAACATTAGCCATCCTGATCCTTCAGAGGGAAAGAACCAGCAATTGGGTGATGAAGACCAATCAAGCCCTCTCCCAGGCTCGCGGCGATTATGTCTGTTTTTTGCATCATGACGACTGCTGGCTGGAGGGACGATTGAAGATCATGAAACAACTTGCCAGGCAGTTTCCTGATGTTTCGATCCTGCTCCACCCCACGTACTACCTCGACCAAAACGGCAAACGGCTGGGAATGTGGAAATGCCCATTACCGCCTTCGCCTCAGATCGTCCAACCGGAATTAATGATGGAAAGACTCCTGGTCCAAAATTTCATCTCGATCGTCGCGCCGGTTTTCAAGCGGGAAACGGCACTGCAGGCTGGTGGGATGAATGAGGGCTTATGGTATACCGCAGACTGGGACTTTTGGTTGAACCTTGCCTCCCGCAGCACTATCCTTTATTTTCCCAGGCCGCTCTCAGGCTTTCGCATCCATCCAACGTCCCAGACCATTTCACAAAGCGCACAAGAAAGGGATTTTCGAGGCCAGCTCGACTTTGTCACAGAGAAATACTTTGGACTCTGGGATGCTCCTGCCCCATTCAAAAAGAAAGTTCGTAAAGTCACGGAATTTTCAAACCAGGTAAACACAGCCCTTGCCCAGACGGTCCATGGAAGATCCAACCAGCTTGCCTCATTGCTAAAGGCCTTTCTCCTTTTAGGCCCTTCGGGATGGCACCGCTATCTCCGTGATTCGCGCATCCTGGAGCGGGTCTCTGCCCGGGTAAAGGTCGGATTAACGCCAGCCAAAGCTGCGGAAGATAAGCAGCCATCATGAAAAGCGATAAATCAGGATCTTCCATAGGCAAGCCTCTCCTGATCCTCTGGGCAGCTCTATCCATCTTCGCCTTTGCATGGATTCCCGGCAGGGTCACCTATGTCCAGTGGGCAAACATGGCTGATTGGCCTCTCCTGGCCGAAAAACTGCATCACATCAATGCTGGCCAGTATCTTCTCAATCTGGTCCTTTCTTTCCTTGGGGTCACCATTTTTTCCCTGGCATGTCTATCTCTGGGAAGTGGTGTACTTTACAAAGCCAGGGTCGAGCATTCCTTTGAAGCAAATAATCGACTTTCGGGGCTGGCGCTCGCAGCCACCGGATTCCTGATCGGTCACGGGATCTTCTCCGTGATCTTTTTGACGTTGGGCACTCTATATAAGCTGAGCCCATTGATTGTGGTCCTGGTTCTCGCAGCTGGATTTCTGGCTGGGATAGGATCCCTTCGAAAAAGCCTCCGTGAAGCACAAAAAAGTTTGAGAGCCTGGTTCCAGGAAATGCCTGCAGGACGCTGGGAACAAACAGTGGTCTGGCTTTCCATTACCATCCTTCTTTTATGCATCCTCTACTCAACAGCCATGATCAGTTACGACGCAACGGCCATCTATTTTTCAGATGCCAAGCTCACCGCCCTCTCCCAACACATTGAGTTCTTCACCGACAATGTCTTCGTTGCGAGCGTTTTTCACACAGCCATCCAATATACAGCGATCATCCAATTATTCGGAGATCAGTCGGCCCGTATGTTTTCCTGGGTGAGCGGCCTTGTTTTTCTTTTATTTTGTGTGGCCCTGGGAGAAAGGGCCAATCTTTCACGGCGGGCTCTCCTCCTCCTGCCTGCATTTGTGTTGACCAGCACCGCATTCATTGATCTCACCGGCGATGGCAAGGTGGACTTGATCAGCTCAGCGCCTGCAATTGCAGCCATCTATTGGATGATGGTGGATGCCCAAAATCAGACATCATCGAAAGTCTTGCTACTGCTCACAGGCTTCTTCATCGGCCTGGCCGTCATTGCCCGGCCATACAACGCCGTTTTACTTGGGATTTTTGTCTTGCTCTTCTACGCACAGCAGATATTCAGTAAAAGGGACGGTCGGTTCAATCTCAGATCAGTGATCGGTGTTATCCTATGGATCAGCCTTGGGGCGATCAGCCTGGGGTTATTCCACCTTTTCGCGAACTGGGTCCTCCTTAACAACCCGCTGGACTTCCTCACCAGCCGGGCAAGCATCAATCCAACAGCGGGACCCTGGGACTACGATCCCAAGCAGATGCTGCTCATTCGACTGCTGTATCCGTTTGTCGCCACTTACTATAACTCCCCGGAAACTTTGGGGAATATCACGCCCCTGCTGGTTGCATTTCTGCCGGCGCTCTTCATTTATGAGATCCGCCATCGGCTTCAACTTTCCAGGCCCACGTGGATTCTTCTTGTCTCGGCCGCAGGCACCCTGTTGATCTGGATCTTTCTCGTGTTCACAGTGTACGAGATTCGCTATGTATTGTTCCTATGGGCGATCCTGTTCATGCCTGTGGCTGAAATCGTGGCTGCAGGTATGGAAACAAAAGATCCGTTATTTCAAAGGATACTTCAGTCCCTGTTTGTTGCTCTTCTGGTCTTTATGTCGGTTCGAACACTTTACATTTCATTTGATAAATATTCCCCGCTGGATAACCGTGGAGATCCACAATGTAACTGTAAATTTCTGGAGGTTTTAAACGACGAGGCTCCTTTGGGAGCCCGGGTGTTGAGTTTGAGCGCCTATCGCTACTATCTTCGGACGGACCTTTTCGCCTGTTCCACCAGGCATGATGAATATAACGCACTGAAAAGCGCATCAGAACAAGGGGTGGAAGCTTTTTGGCAGGAAGTAAGGCGCCAGGGGTACACCTATCTCTTATATGATGAGGACTACGATCTAAAGCATCTGCAAATGGGTATCGTACCGGGCCCTGAGAATACTCCCGATTGGATACACCTCACCCAGTTGTACATGGATTCGACCGACCTGCACCGGACGTACAGGATTGATTTCGAAAATCCGCCTCCTCCTTCCGAACGTACTTGTAAGATAGACCGACCGTCCGGGATATGGGAAATACGTAGGGCCAAGCAATGAGATCCATCATCTATAGATAATTCATTGATTCTTAAAAACAATCACATCCTCCGTCTCATAAACCGTCCGAAAACCTGCATCCTTCTTCATACGCTCCAAAAAATAAGGGAATTCTCTTTCGGTTCCCGCCTTACAGTTGCCATCCCCCCGCAGTACTTTTGAAACATAAACATAATCGTAGGACGAGCGGCTGACTGCCTGATCCAGGCAGGAGGCATCGCCGTTGGCCAAACATCCCTGTACACCCAGAGTGGACCACACATGGTTTGCAAAGTTTGGACCCTGGGTCCATTCTGTTCCCTGGATCGTGGTCAGGTTTTGCCGCCCGCTCAGGGCCGGGAACCATTCCGAAACAGCATCACAGAAGACCGAGGAGTCGCCGGTCAACACGAGGAACCGGGAGGTGGGTAGTGTGTTTTTCTGTACCCAGGTCATTGCCTCCCGGTTGGGCGGATAGAGGATCGAATTGGAAAGCCCTGCGTCAAATTGAGAGGCCGAAACCATCACGTAGATCAAAATGAAGATGAAAATATTCCGCTCCGCAGCAGGGACCAGGTCTGGCACCTGCCGCTCAGGTGTTGAATCCGATTGATCCAGGCGAGATCCTTGAAAGGCAGCAAAGACTACATCGATCAAGCCAACAGCGGCCAGCATGGCAAGGGGAATGATTGCCGGATTGGTGGCGCTGCGGCCCGCCGCAAGGAACGGGACAACCATCCACAGAGGCAGAAGATACTGCTTCCGGTATAAACTGTATGCGATCCCGATCAGCCCCAGGATGGCGATCAGAGCGGCAAACGTCTCCTCGGTAAAGGTAAAGAAAAACAGGTTGAAGATTGCCACCCACCTTTGGCCCGTTGTCGAGCCTCGCAGCAGCGGCTCGATGCCGTGATAATGGATCGCCGTCCCCCACCAGGGCGCGCTGACGACCAGCACGATCAGGGCAACCAAGATCGAATTAATGAACCCGGTACGATTTCGAGACAGCATGATCCAGAGGAAGAGGGCCGAAGCCAGGGTGTACACGGCCGCCTCCGGATGGCTCATCACGGCCAGGCCGCCAAACAATCCGGCCCACAAGATGTCAGCGCGGCGGTTCTCTTCATACAGACGGACCAGGCTCGCCAGGGTCAGCAGCATGAACAGTTGTCCCAGGGCGCGGGTCAGTCCTCCACCCATGATGTACCACCAATAGGCGCGCGGCATCAAGGCAAAAAACAAGGCGGCAACAGCGGCGTGATATTTTTTCTTCAGCAGGCGCAGGGCAAGCAGATAAAATGCCACAATGGAGAGCGTGGAAAAAAAAGCCGGTATCCAGCGCAGTGTTTCGATCGCCGTCCAGCCGAACAGGCTGGAGGCCAGGTCACCCAGGTAAAATCCAAGAGGCGGGTAGACAAAGGGGATATTGAGATGGTTATACGTGGTAAAGGCTGGCAGTAGATAATGATTGGCCTTTAATTCATCCAGCATGACCGCGAACATGCCTCCATCGTTTATGGGAAATCCGGAAAGGATCGTCGGATTAAAGCGCATGAACGCGCCGAGCAATATGGCAAGGATCAAAATTAGAGTAGCCCATTCGGTGCGGCGGATTGGTTTCATAGGCAAATTTTACAACTGCTGCGTGCCCCGTTCTTTCCTTCATATGATATTCGAATTTTAGCCCACAACGCCAGACCGTGGAAATTGTCCGGTAGGCAGATGACAAAAGAAAGGAGACCTGCCAAAACAGGTCTCCTTCTTGGTCTTAGCACGTATCTCCTGAAGATCTACTTCTTCTTGGGTTTTGCTTCCACTTTGCTCACACCCGCTGAAGCCAGGGCAGGCGTGGCAACTACCGGCCCGGCAATCGTCGGCGCGGGTGCCTTCGAGCGCATGACCGCCCAGGCAAGCAGGCCCAGCAGGGCCAACGCCACAACCCATACAATGATCAAGGTCACGCCGGTTGCTCCGGCATACTGCACCACGATCGGGGCAACGATCACAGAGACCAGGTTCACCACTTTGATCATCGGGTTAAGGGCGGGGCCGGCCGTATCCTTGAAGGGATCACCAACGGTATCGCCCACAACACCCGCTTTGTGCCGCTCAGAGCCCTTGCCGGTATTATTCTCGATACTCCTGGGCTCGTCTTCGATCAATTTCTTCGCATTATCCCAGGCGCCGCCGGAGTTATTGAGGAAGACCGCCAGCAGCTGACCTGAGACGATGATCCCGGCCAGGAAACCGCCAAGAGCCTCCACCTGAAGGGTCAGGCCGACCACGATCGGGGTAACGATTCCAAGCAGGGCCAGGGAGACGAGCTCCTTTTGGGCAGCGGTGGTGGAAATGGAGACAGCCTGGGCATAATCAGGCGGGACCAGGCCGTCCAGCACGCCGAGCTTGAACTGGCGCCGGACTTCCTGGACGATCAGGGCCGCTGCACGCGCCACCGCCTGGATGGCAAAGGAGGAGAACAGCCAGGGCAGGGCCGCCCCGATCAGCATTCCCACGAACACCTGGGGAGAGTCCACGCGAATGCCGCGGGACTGGATCTGCAATTCCAGTGGCACCTGGCGGATGGCCTCCGAACGGGACACATCCACCACAAAGGAGCCGAACAGGGAGACGGCCGCAATGACCGCCGAGCCGATGGCCACGCCCTTGGTGATTGCCTTGGTCGTGTTGCCGACTGCATCGAGATCGGCCATGATCTGCTGGGCATCCCGGGTCGCTTTATCGGTCTGCCCGGACCAGGACATTTCGCCGATGCCATTGGCGTTATCGGCAATGGGACCGAAGGAGTCCATGGCCACATTGTTGCCCGTCAGGGTCAGCATGCCAATACCCGTCATGGCGACGCCATATAGGATGAACGTGGTCCGCTGAATCCCTTCGATGCCGGGGATCGAGCCAAAGATGAAAATGGACGCGACGATCGTCATGGCGATCACCAGAACCGACCAGACAGACGACTCAAATCCGACAGAAATACCGTTCAGGATCAGCGTTGCCGGGCCGGTATCCGCGGCCCGCTTGATGTCGTTCACGGGTGTGGCATGCGTGCCGGTGAAATATTCCGTCAGGCGATCGATGATGATCGCGAGCAGGACACCGACACCCACGGCAGTCGGGATACGCCACCAGCCGCCCCACTTGGCCATCGCCGGGCTGTTCAGGTACACAAAACCGGCGATAAAGAACAGAACCGCGGAGATCAAAGCCGAGGTCAGGAAGCCGCTGAAGATGGCCTTCATCGCCTGCTCACTGCCACCGCTCTTGCCGCCCTTGACGAAATAGGTACCGATGATGGAGGATAGAACGCCGATACCGCGAACCATCAGCGGGAATATGATCCATTCCAGCTGGCCGGTGATGTGCCAGAGCGCCAGGCCCAGGATCAATCCGGATACGATGGTGACTTCATAGGATTCAAAGATATCCGCGGCCATGCCGGCGCAGTCACCCACGTTATCGCCCACGAGGTCCGCCACCACGGCGGGGTTTCTCGGGTCATCCTCCGGGATGCCTGCCTCCACTTTACCGACCAGGTCGGCACCAACATCGGCCGCCTTGGTGAAGATGCCGCCGCCCACGCGCATGAAGAGGGCCACCAGAGTGCCGCCAAAGCCGAAGCCGAGCAGCGCATCCGGGGCGGCAATCCCCAAAAGGATAAAGATGATCGTCCCACCCAGCAGGCCAAGGCCGTCGGTCAGCATGCCGGTGATTGTCCCGGCGCGGTAGGCAATGCGAAGCGCATCGCCAAAGGATCGGCGGGAGGCAGAGGCCACGCGAACATTGCCCTCCACCGCCATACGCATACCCAATTGGCCCACCAGGAGTGAAAAACTGGCGCCCATGACAAATGCCAGGGCACGAGCAATACCGATAATCATCTTCACCTGGTCTTCACTCATGCCCTGGAAGCGCAGCATCGCCTCCTGGGAGGGGGGAACGACATACACAGAAAGGAATAGTGCAATCGTTAATATGCCGATTAACGGAAGAATGGAGCGTAGCTGCTTTGTTAAGTAAGCGTTCGCTCCATCCTTGATCGCACCCCAAACCTCCTGCATCTTTTGAGTTCCTTTGTCCTCCCTCAGGATCTGGGAACGAAGAAAAAGAGCGTAGGCCAGGCCGAGCCATGCAATGAAAAACACGGCCCAAATGGCAGCCTTTTCCATGCTGGTCATACCTTCTATATAGTTCATAAGGAACAACTCCTCCTCACAGAGTGAATTTATGCGCTCCCGCCCGGGAGCGCAAACGGATTGTACAGTCGCAGTAACGAAGTGTCAAGAAAAACTCATCGGGTGTTGAAGATTATGCAGATTATGGAAAGCTTGCTCAACAAAGGTTGAAAATTAGCGAGAAAGTCGCCTGGGTATTTTCCTTTCGAGCCCGGTAGGTGCCGGGCAGGATGGCATGGCGAGGATGTTAAGTCCTGAAATTTCCAATTCCCCGTTGTGGTTGACATTCCGGAGTGAATTTGATAAGATATGTCCCAATTCACTCCAAAAGGAGAAACAAATGTTAGAAGAACTGGATACAAAAACAATTACTCAGATTGATACTTCTGGGATCACCCTTTCAGTGGCCGCTTCGGATGCGATCAGGAACATTTTTGCGGAGCGCAACCTGGAAGGCTATGCCCTGCGAGTCTATGTAGCCGGGGGCGGCTGCTGCAGTGTGAGCTTCGGCATGGCGCTTGACAACAACTTCCGGGACCAGGATACGGTCTTCGAGTCGAACGGAGTCAAGGTTGTGGTGGATGAGGTTTCCATCGACTACCTGCGTGGGGCAACCATCGACTTCATCAACGATCCTGTCCGCGGGGCCGGCTTTGCTGTGGAGAGCCCATCAGCAGCCTCCCACTCCCATGAGGGAGAAAGCTGCGGCTGCGGCGGCTCCTGCTCCTGCCAGAACTAGCCTTTCGTATCAATGAAAAAGACCGGTGATGATCCGGTCTTTTTTGTTTCCATGGGCTGGAGACTAATATCCAGTCATCCATCGAAGATGGACATGGATAGCAGCAGAGTAACAACATTATCTCCCACGCAGATATGAAATGACCGCTCCGAAGAACCCGAACAACGCCAGGCTGACGATCAACAGGCCGGTCGGGAGGCCGCCTCGCTTTGTGTCTGGTGTGTCGGTGAATTTTGGCGGCTCAAGCGGCGGCGGCGGCGTGAATGTCGGGAGACGGGTGGCCGTTAACTGGCCGATATATGCCGACTCCAGGGTCGGATTAATGGTCGGGGTGGAAGCCGGGGTTGGTGTCGGGGGAACTTCAATTGCCGGTAACAACGCACCGGGAGAAAGTCCCACCTGGAGCGCCCATACCCAACCCACCGAGCCGGGGACGCCCGGATAATAGATCTGGATCCAGTCCTCCCGGTCCTGGGCCCGGCCCAGCGCCGGTGCGGACTCGTTACCCAGCAGAACGCCGATGGCCGGATAATCGAACGAACTCGGCCCGGCATAGACCTTGATCAGGGGAAGGCTCTGATCGACCCTTACGGTTGGCCCGGACGGCGTCCCGGTCACAGTCGGGACGGAACCGGTCGGCTGCTGTGCCAGAACACGGGCCGGCGCTGGGCTGAGCCATGCCAGAATTGCCATCCCAAGGATTGCCGCCATCCAGGCAGCAGCTTTCAACTTACGCAATTGTGCCTCACAATTATTTCCGCCACAAGAACGATACAAGCAGGCCGACACTGCCGACCAGTCCCAGACTAATGATAAAGATCCCAAATACGCGGGTTGTCGGGGAGGAGCTCTCATCCTTGAACTGAGGAACGGTGAGCGGCGGTGGGGCCGTGAATGTTGGTAATCGAGTCTGCGTGGGCTGTGTGTTGAACGCCGCGGCGAGCGTGGGATCGATTGTGGATGTCACCAGAGGAGTAGGCGTCGGAGGCGCTTCAACAACCGGAAGCTCGCCCCCGGAAACAGTTACGAACGAAGCGTACACCCAGCCTTTTCCATTAGGCGCCCCATCGAAAGCGATCTGGACCCATTCCCGGGCCACAGAAACCCCCAGCGCCTGGACCACCGCGCCCGACGGCAGCTGTCCGATCACCGGATAATTCACCGTGCTCGGCCCGCTGCGAACATTGATCGGATCCGTATACGTCACTGTGACGTATACGCCGACCGGCGTGGACACATCCTGATACGCTCCTGCCTGTCCCGGTAAAAAAAGGATCCCTGTTCCCAGAGCGATGACCACCAAAGCCCCCGTCAGAATCTTAAACCAAAGTCGTTTCATTGCGTATACATTCATAAGACATGGAATGCGACGACAAAACGTCGTCGCTAATGCGGATTATAATCTAAAACATGGACAGAAGAATCTATCACGGAGACATCAAGCCTGTCGATTTTGCCAATGCGCTCATGGCAGCCTTCAATCGCGGCAACCTGCAGGCGCAGGTATTTGGACCTCCCAACAAGCTGGCAGTACAGATCGCCACGCGCACCGGTTCCCGGTCGGGAGGGCAGACAGCGATCACGGTCAGCGCACAGGCTGTAGAAGATGGCGTCATGGTCGAGGTGGGCGAGCAGGCCTGGCTGGGCGTTGCCGCGAGCCTGGGTGAGACTGCGATTTCGGCCCTATCTGCTCTTCGCAATCCATTCCACCTGATGAGCCGCCTGGACGACCTGGCCCAGGATATCGAAAGCATGCAGTTGAGCGAAAACGTCTGGAAGGTGATCGACCAGACGATGTCCAGCCTGGGCGCCTCGCACGAGTTATCCGAGCGGCTGGCCCGCATTACCTGTGAATATTGCGGGACAGCCAATCCCCTCAGCGAAGGCAGCTGCCTGGCCTGCGGCGCACCACTCGGCGAGGCCCGCCCCACCACCTGCAAAAAATGTGGTTTCGCGGTCAGCATGGCAATGGAAATCTGCCCCAACTGCCACCAGAAACTATTTTGACCTCAATCCGTCCAGTTAAAAGGATCCACGCAATCTGCAAATTCCATCTATCTTGCAGATTTAACCTCTCGCCTCTATAATACTGTGAACCGGACAGGCGGTTTAAAGGCCTATGAAGCTAAAACTTGAACAATTGGAATCCAACCTACAGAAGCTGGTAGAGATCAATCTGGCGGGGATACTGCCCGGTGTCAAACTGGAAGACCGGGTCATCCAGAATCTGGCAGCGGCCTTGCGGGAAAACATCGTCCAGCAGAAAAACGACAGCCCGCTGGCACCCAACGTCTTCACCCTCATTGTCTCCACCGACACTGCCCCGATGTGGAAGGAACAGCACACGATCGATACGCTGAAGAACATCATCACCACGGCCGGCCGGGAAGCAGGGCTGATGTTCGTCGGCCAGCCGATCATTACCATCACCACGGACGATAGCTATTCTGCGGATGAAGTGAGAGTTGTGGCCACCCACAAACTGGAGCCCGTGGCAGAGACCCAGGGCATCCATAACACAACGGCGGGCGGTGTATCAGACGAAATCTACGGCATTCCGGAAAACGCCTTCCTGATCGTGGAAGGGGTCAAGGTGTACTCGCTGACCGAATCGGTCGTGAACATAGGGCGCAGGCTGGAGAACCAGCTTGTTATCGATGATCCGCGCGTCTCCCGCAATCACGCCCAGCTGCGCGCCATCAAGGGACGGTTTGTCCTCTTCGACCTGAACTCCACCGGCGGAACATTCGTGAACGGGCAACGGACCAGCCAGACAGTCCTCTACCCGGGTGACGTCATTTCCCTCGCCGGGGTTGCATTGATCTTTGGCCAGGATACCCCCACGCCCAATCAGGATACCGGGTTGACCTCACCACTGGATCTGGGCACCAGGAATGACAGACCGACCGCCGTGATCAACCAGAATACAGTGGATCTACGACCCGACACAAAGAAATTTAAAGAAGATTTATCCGATCAATGATCGCCACTGTTGTACTCGCCTTGCGGCTGGCACTTGCGATTGCACTTTTCACATTTCTGGGCTGGGCGTTCTACACACTATTGCAGGAGCTAAGGCAGCAGGGCACCAGGCTTTCCACGCAGAAGAAACGTGGCATTTCCCTTTCTGTCAAAATCAGCCCGGAGAAGGAAAGCATCCGCCATTTCGACCAGACGGAGATCGTCCTGGGACGTGATACGAATTGCGATCTGTCCGTCATGGATGAGGCATTATCGGCCCACCATGCGCGCATCACCTATCATCACGGCCAGTGGTGGCTGGAGGATCTGAACTCCACCAACGGGACATTTCTCAGCCGGGAAAAACTGACCACGCCGGCGGTGATCATCACCGGGGACGAATTCAGGTGTGGAAATACCAATTTCAGCATCCACATCGATGACGATGAGTTGTCCAGCCCCGCGCTCACATTTTAAACAGGAGGTCTGATATGGCCGAACAAATCACCCTGGCAGTCATAGGTGGATCGGGATTGTACGCAATGCCAGGTCTACGGGACACCCGGGAATATAAACTCGATACTCCCTTCGGAAAACCCAGCGCACCGATTATCGTCGGCACCCTGGAAGGGCTGCGGGTTGCCTTCTTGGCGCGGCATGGCATCGGACATCATATTACGCCCAGCGAAGTCCCCTACCGGGCCAACATCTATGCCCTGAAATTCCTGGGCGTCCAGCGCATTATCAGCATCAGTGCCTGCGGGTCACTCCAGGAAGAGCTGCCCCCGGGTCATATCGTCATCCCGGACCAGATCTATGACAATACGCACGGACGCGCCCGCTCCTTCTTTGGCGAGGGGCTGGTGGCGCATATCAGCGTGGCCAACCCGTTCTGTCCCGATACATCCAGCCAGCTGGAAACAGCCGTCCGCGCAGCCGGAGGGCAGGTCCATGTGGGGGGAACGTTCATCACCATCGAGGGGCCGCGCTTTTCGACCCGGGGCGAATCTTTGACCTATCGCTCCTGGGGAATGTCGATCATCGGCATGAC
>JBLMZU010000341.1:0-5953 GCA_050258995.1 Bacteroidota bacterium | reverse complement strand
CGACCTGCGCTCCAGGAAGGTTGTTTACCTGGACGAGTATGACCCGGCGGACCCCAACCAGTGTGTCATCACCTTTGACGGCGTGTACGAGAATGTCTGGAAGTACGCCGCCCCGATTTTGAAGCATTTTGGTTATCCGTTCGAGCTCTTTATCATCGGACAATATGTGGGCAGGGATAACGAGTTTGACAGTGTCGAGCCTCTCACCAATTTTGCCAGCCGTGAAACGCTGAAGAAGCTGGTCCAGACCGGCGGACGCCTGCAGTGGCATACCTGGTCCCACAAGAGATTGCTCGGAGAGCAGCCGCAGGATGAATATGACCGGGAACTGATTGTCCCCGCGGACCTGAAAGCCTTGTGCCCGGATGGGTTCAAATGGTTTGCCTTTCCCCACGGCGATCGTGACGTGGCGCTTCGCAAGCAGGTGGAGCGTCACTTCGGCGGCGCCCTGGCCTGCGACGATGGGACTCCCAACGATCGTTACGATCTGGAGCGGACGACGGTCTTCAACGAAACCCGTTTCTCGAACACAAAAGTTTCGGTCATTATTCCCTGTTATAACTATGGACACCTCCTGGCAGAAGCCATTGAGTCCGTGCTGCTCCAGACGGTCGCTCCCGACGAAATCCTCGTGATCGACGATGCATCGAGCGACAACTCAGTTGAAATCGCCAGGCGGTACGAGCCCCAGGTCCGGGTGGAAGTCAACCCGCGCAACCTGGGTGTGGTGGAGAACTTCAAGAAGGCGGTCAGCCTGACGACCGGAGATTACATCTGCTTCCTCGGAGCGGACAACCGCTTTCGGAGCGATTACATTGAAAAGACAAAGGCCGCCCTCGACGCGCACTCCGACGTCGCAGTTGCCTATACTCACTTTGTTCTGTTTGACAAGCGGGCCCCTGCAGTAGCCGCAGAGATGGGAGCGGTGCCTCATCCTGGTGTCCCGGGACTCTATCTGAAGAAATTCCCTGCAGCGCCTGAAACGGACATACGAGTCTTGAACTATATCCATGGCTCTTCCATGTACCGGCGGGCAGCCTATGACCAGGTGGGAGGATATGTCAAGGAGGCCCTCGCCGAGGATGCTTCGCTCTTCGCCCGCATGCTCGATCATGGATGGAAGGCCATGCTGGTGGACGACTACATCCTGGAATACCGTCAGCATTCGAGGGAGCAGGTCAATTTCCTGAAAAGCCTGGAATTTGAAAATGTATATCTTCGCAACCAGTATCACGACATGGCGCGCCAGATCGCTGAAAAGGACCAGCAAATCGCACAACGGGATGCGCAGATCGCCGGGATCCTGGGCAGCAGAAGCTGGAAATTCCTTCAAATCCTTCAACGGATTCGCCTGGTTCTGGCGCCTCCCGGAAGCCGACGGGAGCGACTGCTGTATTTATTTTTCAGGGCGGTGATGGTCATCAGACATGAGGGCATCCGGGCGTTTCTGAGTGCAGTCTATCGGAAGCTCTTTAAAAAAAAAACAGCCCTGAACACGAACCAGCCCGTTGACAGCTGGCAGAACCAACTGACACGAAGCGTACAGGCGCTCCAGTACCTGGGAATGGATGCATTTATTGCCCTGCCCAGGTATTTGGGACGTAAATTAAACAGGCGGCCTTCTGAAAATGTGGAGGTCAGTATCATCATCCCTGTTTTCAATATGCTGCACCTGACCCAGGCCTGTATTGACAGTATTTACCGGGAGACGAAATCACATCCGTTCGAGGTCATTATTGTGGATAACGCCTCCGTGGATGCAACCTCCGGATGGCTTCTCGCGGAAAAGATCAAAAAGAACAACCTGACAATTCTTTCTCAAAATAAAAATATCGGGTTCGGACCGGCCATCAACAAAGGCATGGGGCACAGCCAGGGGAAGTATGTGCTTCTCCTTAATAACGATACGATCGTCGCGCCAGGGTGGCTGGATCCTCTGGTCGCCGCGATGGAAAACGATCCTTCCATCGGCATCGTCAGTCCGGTGACGAACTACGTGGGCGATGGACTGCAAAAGGATGGAAATGCCGAAGCCTTGCCCCCGGATCCCGCCGCCATTTCCCAGTATGCCAGCCAGATCGCTCTCAGGTCCGAGATCTTGTATGAAGCCAGCCGCCTGGTATTCTTCTGTGTCCTTCTCCGCAGGAAGATGATCGAGCGCATCGGTTATCTTGACACAACCTATGCAACGGGAAATTTCGAGGACGATGATTATTGTTTTAGAGCCAGGGTGGCCGGTTACCGGCTGGCAGTTGTCCTCAACACATTTGTTTATCACCAGGGAAGCGCCACCTTTAAAGGGAATAACATTCCTCATGCACAACTGATGGCAGAGAACAGCCGGAAGTTTTACAGGAAAATTGGCAGCTTTTCGACCTCCGCATTTCATTTTCCGGCCGAAATTCCCGGGACTGTCGAGGTCAGTGTCATCCTGCGGACGATGAATAAATCTGCCACGCTGCCGCTTGCTTTGATGAGCCTGGCAAACCAGACCTTCAAGGATTTTGAGGTGGTCGTTGTCAATGACGGCGGCGAAGACCTGACTGCCGCGCTTTCGATGTTTCAGGATTACTTTGCCATCCAATATATTCACAATGAGGTCAACCTGGGTCGTTCCGCGGCCGCGAATGCCGGGCTGGATCACAGCCGGGGACAATGGATTACGTTCCTGGATGAGGACGACATTGTCTATCCCTGGCACCTGGAGTCGCTGATCCAGGCTGCCAGGCTGAGCGGGAGCATGTTCGTATATAGCGACTTCAACCATGCCGTTTTCCTGGGTAACGATATCCGCGAGCCGGACATCCTAAACACACCCCCGTCCTGGGAGTTTAATTTTGACGACTTTCAGGTCATCAATCACATTCCCATCCACTGCTGGCTGTTCTCACGCAGTTGCATTGGCGACATCGGGAAAATTGACGAAAGCCTGGACATGCTCGAGGATTATGAATTCCTTCTTCGTCTCCTCAAGCAGCATCCGTTCCATCATCTTTCAAAAATCACCTGTGAATACAGGTTCTACCAGCAGAAGCAAAACTCTGTCTTTTCACAACTAGACAAGACCCTGCACTCCTTACAGACCATTTATCAAAGGTATCCCACAACAGAACCGGAGGTGGCGAGGAGGCGGGTACAAATGATCCAGGGGATGTACAAACAAAGGGATGAAGTAAAAGAGATCATGGAAAGTTCGCAGTCCATGCATGAAGAAGAAAGAAACCGGAGGATCGTTCGAACAGTCCTCGGACTGTGATCGATCTTCACTGACAGGAAAACACAGTTGACATGGATGATAAAGAAGCAAGGTTCCAGAGGATTCAAGCCACCAGGACTTGGAAGGTTCTGCGATATTTCCGCCGGCGCATCGTCCCGGACGGAAGCCGCAGGGCCATGTTTGTTGCGCTGACTCTGAACAGTCTGCAGATCCTAAAGAGTGAGGGGATTTCGGGCATTCTTTGGAGGGCTGTCTATTATGCAACGGGCAAGGATTACTTCAAGTATAAGATCTGGATCAAAAAGAACGAGATTTGGGATGTAAATCGTATCAGGGAGGAGATCACCGGCTTCCCGTACAAACCTGTGATTTCGATCCTTGTTCCCACCTACAATACCGAGCCCAGGTGGCTTGACCGGTGCATCCAGTCTGTCACAGCCCAGGTCTACGATCGCTGGGAGCTTTGCATCCACGACGACGCATCCAGTAACACAGAGACACTGGAATGTTTAAAGAAGTGGCAGGCCAGTCACCCAAATATAAAGGTTGACCTGGGAAAACAGAATCTTCACATCGCCGGCGCCACCAATCAGGCGTTAAAGTTGGCACAGGGAGAGTTTATTGCCCTTCTGGATCACGACGACGAGTTATCTCCCCAGGCTCTTTATCTTGTCGTCAAGGCGCTCAACAAACACCCGGAGCTTGACCTGCTCTATAGCGACGAGGACAAACTGGATCCAAAGGGGAATCGCGCGGCCCCCTACTTCAAACCGGACTGGAATCCGGACCTTCTCCAATCCCAGAATTACATCAACCACCTGAGCGTGTACCGGGCGTCGATCGTAAGGCAATTGGGCGGATTCCGCGAAGGTGTGGATGGCGCCCAGGACTGGGACCTCGCCTTCCGCGTGACCGAGTCGATTCCCGTATCCCACATCTGCCACATTCCCTACGTTCTCTATCACTGGAGGATTGTCTCCGGCTCCTCCTCCCTGTCAAAGCACGAGAAGCAATATGCCGTGGACGCACAGCATAAGGCAATTGAGGATCATCTCGCGCGCACAACGGCCAATGCACAGGTCCAATGGCTCGGCCAGTACTGGCGTATCAAATACCGGATTCCTGAACTCGCTCCCCTTGTCTCCCTGATCATACCCACGCGGGATGGCTACGAGCTCATCCACCGCTGTGTCGAAAGCATTTATGACAAGACATCCTACAAACATTTTGAGCTCATCATCGTGGACAATGAATCCACAGATGAAAGGGTCCTGCAATACTTCGACCTGCTTAGCCGGGAAAACCGGGCCCGGATCATAAAATATTCGAAGGCGTTCAATTACTCGGCGATCAATAACTTTGCAGTCGCCCACGCCCAGGGGCAAATCGTCGGGCTGCTCAACAATGACCTGGAGGTCATCGCCGAGGAATGGCTCGAAGAGATGGTCGGTCATGCAGTCCGTCCGGAGATCGGTGCGGTGGGGGCAAAACTGCTCTACCCTGATAATACCCTGCAGCACGCGGGAACCATCCTTGGGCTGGGAGGCGTTGCCGGCCACTGGTTCAAGCGTTTTCCCAATGGATATGCGGCGCAGTTCAACCGTCCCAATCTCGTGCAGAATTTGTCGGCCGTTACGGCGGCCTGCCTGTTGATCAAACGGTCGATCTATGAAAGCGTGGGAGGGCTGGATGAAAATGAGCTCAAGGTGGCCTTTAACGATGTAGACTTTTGCATCAAGGTCCGGCGGAGCGGGTTTAGGAATCTCTACACTCCATTTGCCATCCTGTATCACCATGAATCTGCCAGCCGCGGGCTGGACAACACCCCGGAAAAACGCGCTCGCTTTGCCCACGAGATCAGCGTCATGAAACAACGCTGGGGGGAGGATTTATCCTATGATCCAGCCTATAACCCAAACCTGACCCAGGACAAAGAGGATGCCGGCCTGGCCTTCCGGACCCGGGCGCAGATACGTTGATGCCATCCGTCAATTCAACCACTCTGAAACATTGACGAACGGGAGATTGAATGCACATCCTTCGAAACTACAAGAACCTGATTTTTCCAGTCCTGCTTTTTATTCCGGTTGTCATTCTATCTGTGCTGGGTATCCACGGCTCGTCCATTGGCATTTACAATCAATTTTTTTACGGACCGGATTACAAGGATCCAAATTTGCTCTTTGGTGAAGTTCGTCCGGTTCGTTCTGACGAATATACGGTATCGACGCCCTGGGCGCTGGCGCAGGTGAAAAACGGTCTGGAAGAGCCGAACACCCTTTACCTGGCTTCACAGGATATCTCCATCTCGGATGCACCAACCGATAACTGGGCCGGTCTTTTTGAGCCGCAAAACTGGGGGTTTCTTATACTCCCCGTGGAACAGGCCTTTGCTTTTCGCTGGTGGATCAAAGCTTTTCTGCTGACCGTGGCGGCCTACATGCTCTTTATGATGATCAGCAAAAATGACATCGCCGTGTCAATCATGGCGGCATTGTCGCTCACATTTTCGCCCTTCATACAATGGTGGTATTCAACAAGTGTTACGGAAATTACATCCTATGGGCTTTTCGCATTCATTTTTTTCCTCAAGCTCATGAACGACCGCAAATGGGTCGCAAAGGTAATGGATTCTTTGTTGCTGATCTTTTTTGCCGTCTGTTTTGCATTGACCCTTTACCCTCCCTTCCAAATTCCGTTTGCCATTCTTCTCCTGGTTGCAGGCATGGGATATCT
>JBLMZU010000340.1:0-2960 GCA_050258995.1 Bacteroidota bacterium | reverse complement strand
GCTGCAACAACTACACCACCTCCTATGTCGCCAAGGACGGCAGCATGGAGATCAAAATGCCCGCCAGCACAATGCGGGCCTGTACCAAGGGCATGGAGCAGGAAGCTGCATACATGCAGGCTCTGACCAAGGCCGAGAGCTACACGATTGAGGGCACGACCCTGGAAATTACCTATGACGGCGGCCAGGGCGTGCTGCGTTACAGCTCCCAGCAGTACCCGCTCGAGAATGTGCTTTGGACGTTGGTCGCCATGAACGGCGATGACAATCTGGTCGGTCAGCCCACTACGGCCTTGTTCGAGCCGGGGACCGAACCTGGCAAAGGCGGGGTCGGCGGCGCGGCCATGTGCAACCACTACGCCGGCAGCTATACCCAGGATGGCGATACCCTCAAGATCGAAAACATCCTGACAAGCTTTATGAGCTGCCCGGAGGCTGTCATGCAGGCCGAAGGCACCTACCTGGAAACGCTGGGAGCCGCCCAGAGCTACCAGATCATTGGCAGTACGCTGGTGATCACCTCGGAGAAGGGTATGCTGACGTACAGCGCCACCCGCACTCCGCTTGAAGGCACCTACTGGCGCTTGAACTCCATGGGCACCATCACGAGCCCCACAGTTCCCTCCCAGGGCGCAGATTTCATCGCCCAGTTCGTCCCACAGACTGGCGGGCCGGCGGGACTGGTGATCGGCTCGACGGGCTGCAATGACTACAACGCTCCCTACCTGGCCAACCTGACTGAGCTCAAGGTCGGCCTGCCCACCTTCACCAACCGGACCGGCTGCGGCGCGGATTTCTGGGAGCAGGAGCAGCAGTTCTTCCTCGGGCTGAACGCTGCCTCCACCTACCGCATCCTGGGTAATACCCTGCAGATCCCCTATGACGAGGGCAGGCAGGCGCTCAACTTCACGGCCTATGTTCCTGTCATCGTGCTTCCTCCCAGCGGTGGGCCGCTTACGCCGCTCAACAACACCCGCTGGTGGCTGGTCTCGATGGGACCCAATCCCGTCCTGCCCGGCACACAGACGACGGCGAATTTCGCCATCAATGCCGATGGAGAGACCGGGACCATTTCCGGGAGCGGCGGCTGCAACAACTACAATGCGCCGATCACCGGCGCCCTGACCGTGGGACCCATCGCATCGAGCAACAAGCTCTGTCCCGAGCCGCCCGGCTTGATGAACCAGGAAGCCCGGTACCTGGCCGCACTTCAGAACGCAACCAGTTTCACCCTGGCTTCCAACCAGCTTTTGATCGGCACACGCAACGGCCTGCTCGTGTTCTACAACTCGCCCGCTCCGCTGCAGCCGATCGCGCCTCCCCAGCTGCCCCCGGTCGATGTACCCGTATTGCCGACGGTCATCGTCCCGACCCTGGAGCCGACTGATGTGCCCATCGCCCAGCCAACCGTGGAGATCGTGGAGACAGCCACCCCCACCGAGATGCCAATCGCACAGCCCACGGTCGAGATCGTCAAGACGGCCACCCCGACCCCGCTTCCTCCCACAGGCGTAATTACCGCACCCACCCAGGGGACGGTCGACCAGCCGGTCAAGTTTGACGCCAGCAGCTCGACTTCCGGCGGCACCATCACCGGTTATGCCTGGGATTTCGGCGACGGCACGAAAGGGACCGGCAAGACCGTGGAGCACAAGTACACGAAAGCCGGCACGTTCACCGTGACCCTGACGGTCACCGACAGTTATGGGAAAACAGACAATACCTCACATACCATAACGATCAAATAGGCGGGAATGGAAGCGTCGGGGCTCACAGCAGCCCCGACGCTTTTTCCGCATGGTCCATGCCGTTCATGCAGGCCTGGCAAGGAGCTGTGTAATGAGTGATTCGAATTTTTCTGGCATTCTCCTGACCACTGGGAAAGATACACTTTCGGTCGCCCCCGGTGGTACACAGGAATTGCCTGTCATTCTCAAAAATAATAGCCGGATCCCGGAGCAGGTCCGCATCATGGTGGAGGGCGTGCCTCTGCCCTGGATTTCGACCGACCGGCCGGTGTTGCTCGTCCAGCCAGGCGAGGAGGTTTCCCTTACCCTGGTCGTTCATCCCCCCGAGCCTCCCAACGCCAATGCCGGCCGGTACCAGATGCGCATCCTCGTCACGAGCACCCTCGATCCCGAGCGCTGCGCCGAGACGCAGGTGACTCTCACCGTGGCAGGGTTCGAAGTGCCGGGCCGGGTGGGTGTGCTCTTGAACGGCTTGCAGTATGCGGTCACGCCGGGCGATACCCTTGCCGTGCCGGTTGTCATCACCAACCAGGGCCTCGGAGCGGATAACTTCCAGTTGGAGGCCGAAGGGTTACAGCAGAGCTGGACCGACATCAGGCCCTCCTTATGGACTTTGAAGGCAGGGGAGACTGCCACCGGCGTGCTGGCGATCCAGCCGTCGCGTATTGCCACATCCCGTGCGGGACGTTACCAGTTCAGGATCCTGGTCAAAAGCGAGCATGCACCCGAGCAAAATGTTTCCATCAACTGCATCCTGACCGTTGGCGCATTTACCGAGGTCAACGCTCAATTGCTGGCATCCGATCCGGAACGCTCGCTGCCAGCCCGTGTCCAGATCCTCAATCAATCCAACGTCCCAGCCTCTGTGCAGGTCGGCTGGGAGAGCGCGGAGAAAACACTGGCTTTCGATCCACCCGGACCGAAACAGGTCAGCCTGGCATTAGAGGAGGGCACCGCTGTGGAATACAGGGTCAGCCCTCTGCAGCGCTACTGGGTGGGAAATGAGAAAGAGCATCCCTATACCGTAAGCGTGCAGGCTACAGGCGGGAACGAACAGACCCTGCACGGGGTCGTGCGCCAAAAAGCAGTCATGCCGCCCTGGCTGGCAGCCGCCGGTGGGATTTTCCTGCTGCTGTGCTGTTTGTTCGCCGCCGGAGGAGCGCTCTTCCAATCTGGAATCTTTGCCCGTTCGACAGCCACCCAGACGGTGAC
>JBLMZU010000339.1:0-7004 GCA_050258995.1 Bacteroidota bacterium | reverse complement strand
CATAGGATGTCAAACTTCCTGACGAGAAGCCGTCATACGAGGCCACTTCCGCCCCCACATGTGGGCGCCCCACCGCCACGACATTGCGATTCGCTTCGACCTTGACTGCTCCCACCCAGCTGGCTATGAAGTTCTGGCCGGTCAGGTTGGAAGCTGCATTTGTGTAGCTTATGCTGCCTGGAGTGAAGGTAAATCCCGTCCGTGTGGGCGTGATGGTTCCTGACCATCCAGTCGGTACCGTAATGGTGAAATTCCCATTGGCATCTGATTGGGTTGTCTTGGGGGTGATATCTATATAGCTTATCGTGGCGCCCGCCACACCGACATTGCCGGAAATGGCAATATCAGCCGAAGGAGCCAGGTTCACGATCGTCACCGTCTGCATGGTCATGCCCGCATAACTTCCGCCCCAGGTCATGGTATGAAGGGCAAAATCCCAACCGTCGTGGATATAAACCGTGTTGGTGGGAGTATCATAACCCACAGCGACCACGGTATGGCCTCCGATCGCCGGATCGGAAATCCCAAGGATGGCAGGCCGCCCGCCATCAATCTCTGCCCTAAGCTGGGCAAAGGTAAAGCCTCCAGCCCTGAAATTGTCTGTCGGCTGGTTGTAGCATGCTGTAACGGAATAGCCCCTAGCGTTATAAAAATTCTTTAACCCCAATGCGCCATCCGGCAAGGATTGTTTCGCCATGGTATCGCAGGTATAGGGGGCCCCTCCCTGTTGATAAATATAAAATGCAGTTTCTCCATCGTCATTGCCATACTTGGACTGGCTGGTATACATATAATCGGCGACTGCGTCACCCCAGGCATGTTCCGGCCAGTGATTGATGTAAGGGTCTGGCAGGCCGCTAAAGTAACTTACCCAGTAATCATCCAGTGTACCGCGGGTCGTTCTGCCATCCACTCCCATGTGGGAGGCGATCAGCGGATTGTTTGAGTAGGTATCCCCGGCGACATCTGTCCAGGTCGGCCAGAGGCTGTTATCCATTGGCATGACACCGCCGTTAGTCGGGCCGTTGTACATGTTTGGATAGTTTCCCCGGTCATAAAATCCGGCGACATCCCCCGCGGACGTGGAAGCACAACCAGCAACATAGGCGGGTGCGACCCCTCCACCTCCGCCGCCTACGGACGTCTCTACGATGTTGGTCGTCTTCCCGTCAGGTTTTGGCAGCGTTACCTGCCTGCGTTGCATCTCAAAGCCGGACGGCGGCTTGGGAGGTCCGCCGGCGATTATTTTTTGAATGACACTTCCGTCGGGGAGCGTGATCGTGCTGGCAGAGTAATCAACGAGGGATTGGAGTTTTCCATCCGCCACGTTTGCCGCGCCATATTGGGCGGGCACAACCTCCTGGGCACGGACAATGGACGAACCGCTGGTCATGGAAAGGAGCACCATGAGCAACAACCCCCACATAAAGCCGAATGAGAGCTTGCGGAAACAGGCAATGCGTTTGCGATGCATAATTTTCTCCACTCTTGAATGGCACAGGCAGCGCTAGGAAATCATCCATCTTTTCTGCTCTGCCTGCACATGGTTGCTATTACTGTAGTGAAATGCAAATCCGCTTGCACGTACTGTATATCATGCCAGTGGTACACCTCCTTGCTCTTTTTGAATGGTCAAAATACCCTGGTTCCTTTAATGTCCATAAATATCAGCCCCAAAAAGTGCTTTTCATCTTATCCACCGGAGATAGACGGAGCAACGACTGGAAGCATTCACAACTCAAGCCGTGCCGCGCCATAAGAATTCAGTGAGTAATTTTCCCGTGTCTCTTTCGTGCTGGATGGCAGCCGGACGCGGCCAGCCGATCGCATCATAGAGCGATAGACGGTGCAGATCAAAAGCGGATTCAAGCAGATCGCCATATGCCATAGCAGCCTGGCGCGCCAGTCCATACGTCACCACCATCCAGAGCAGGCTGATGGCCGCAGCCCAGGGAGTCCAGAGCATCCAAATCAAAAAAAGCAGACCCCAGAGCCAAAGCTCGACCATGCGGTCCAGGGATGTGCGGGCATGGACCAGATCCGTACGCACAATTTCAGGCAGCAGGGGCCAGAGTCTCGGCCAGCATATTACGGCATCCAGGCCATATTTACGCTCAGGGCTGCGCTCACGTGCACGCAGAGCATTTCCAAGAGCCGTGGGAAGCAGGTCATCCGCCTGTACGGGGAGCCAGTGGGCCCAAACATCCAACTGGATCAGTCTTTTCCTTTGTCCATCGCCGAGGGTTTCCCTTGCCTCCAGATACTTTAATTCACGCAGCTCGTCATACCTTTTGACAAAGGATTTTTTTCGCCAGGAGACAATTGCAGAGCCCAAGTGATTCAATGGCCAGAGCCAGTATCCCTCCAGCATGCGCAATACGGGAAATCCGATCGCCTGCACCACCATCGATGAGAATACCAAAACCAGCAGGGAGAGAAGAATCCAGCTGATCTGCTGAAACTGATCCATCTGCTGGACAGTCTTTAATACTCCCTGCCAGCCCGTTCGCCAGGTGTACAATCCCAGGCCGCCCACCCAGAAGAGAAAAGCCGGGCCAAAAATATAGTCCAGCCAGCGCCTCGCAAGATCTGTACCGATGCTTTCCCAAAATTTATCAAGCATATGCGCTCACTCTCTCCTATTTCTTTTCCCGAACCATTTGAATATTATGCTCCCTGCACGTGGGCGGAGCCTCGCCCTCCTGTATCACAAGCATCCAATGATCGCGTTTGTTTCTTGGGCATACCCATCTCTTGCTTGCTGAAATGGAGTTCAGCTCCCCCGGAACAGATTTGAATTCAAATGATGCTCCCTTTGTACCTCCCTGCATGCCGGTCTGCTCATTCATCCAGCGGCGAATATTTTCGTGCTCATACAGCAACTTGTCGATCTGTCTTTTGTTGCTGGCGCCTCCTTCCTGCAACAAAACCTTTAGCTGGCTGTTGATGGGCTCGGCAATATGATCCAGCAGACCGCGGGCAGCTTGTAACGTCAGATCCTGTTTCTTTTCAGACATATGTCTCCTTTGCTAGACTCCGGTGTAAGTAAATGCTGCCCAATAGTAGGGCGATTCAAAGGTGCGTTCGCCAGGCTCCTTCCACTCAATATATTCGTAGAAAATCTCAGCGACATCCACACTCATGCCGCCAGCCAGCCCATCCATGATATTCTCGAATAGCTCTTTTTTCTGGACCGTTGTGCTGTCGCGCAGCCAGATCTGTGCCTGCCGCAAAGCCTCCTGGGGCGTAAAACCCTCCTGGCGCCACAGGCTGTAGAACCGGGCCATCAGCATGGCAGTACTCTGATCATCCACACGCCATTGCGATCCAACCACTCCCGGCACACCGGCCTGCATCATTCCGGCCGGCAGTCCGATCACCTCATCGATCAACTTCAAGCTGGGTACGCCCGTTTCACAGGCAGACAACACGGCAAGGCGGGCCTGCCGCAGATCGAGCTCAAAGATATCCGGCAGCTTGAGAGAGCCATCTGCCAAGATCAGCCGGGCCTCCTCCTCCTTTTCCCAGCCCGCATTTGCATGGCAGGAGAAATGGAGCACGTGGGCGGATCTCATCGCCGCTTTTACATCCTCCACACCGGCCTTTTTTCCCTGCAAATGCTCGCAATTGGATTTGTCAAAACCGCTTAAGACTGCCTTGACTTCATCCTCCGAAAAGGTCAGGGCACGTCCTTCTACATTGACCTCGGGGTTATCCACGGCTAGAACCCGCTCGGCAGGACGACCAGCAGCCAGGCCTGACTGCCAGAGGGAGTGAGCAGAGGGTGCATAGGTAAAATTGAGCTCGTCCAGGGCGTATCGGCGATGTGTTGGGCAGGTTATGTCGTTGGTCCAGGCTGCGTGCAAAGGCAACAGTGCCAGCTGCCCCAGCGGAATGAGCGTAGCCTCTCCACTGGATAATTTGAGGGCGCCGACCAAATTTCCCATGATCGCGTCCCATAACCAGCGTGTCGTTTCATTCAAGGTTTCCTGCCAGGCTGCAAAAAGCCTGGGTTTTACAGGGGTTTCCATCAATAAGCTGTACAGGGCGTACATGGAATAATAGCCACCCATGACGGTCTCAATATCCTGCTGGGTAATGGTTCCCCGCTTCAAGTGACTGTTGATCAGGTCCACTTCCTCATTGGTTGGATGCCAGATCTGCTTCTGCAGGGATTCCTGGGTCAGGTCTGGCAGCCGGACTGCCTGGGCCCCCTGCCCATTGATAATCAATGCCAACCCACCTGCAGAAGTGGCACTCAAATAAACCAGAGGCGTCTTCAAGGCCTGCTTTTGGATCTCAGAAAATGGCAGAGATTGTAGGAAGTAACGATACTGTGGATGGCTTCCTCCCGGCTTCTCCCGTATGGCAGTCACCGCGTTTTGTATCTGTTTGAGGGTCCGGTCAATCGTGGACATCCAATTGTCCGGACGGCGGGCATCGGAGGCCCCAATTCTTTGCAACTCATCGTACTCACGTGTTGCCTGTATGTAATCTTCATACAGATTTCCATAGCCCCAGCCAGGCAGCTGCTCCAGATCCTGACGTCGGCGTTCAAGCGATTCGCGCAGCAGTTGTGCTCGTCCCCGTTCCTGTACTTCCACCGCCCGCTTAAGATTGCCGCATTCTACATTCGCATACGCCGCCCGGGGAGCCATGTTCTGCACTTCGCTTAGCTCAATTTCCTTAATCGCACGCAGGAAGGAAACCTGCATCAAAACATCCAATGCACCAAAGGCCTTATCATAGGCATCCCGGGCAAGATCCCACCGCCGAGCTTCAAATGCCAGATCGCCCAGTGCCCGGGCAGTCTTCAGGCAATGGTCGGGAAAATCGTCGACTGTGTATACCTCCAAAGCTTGGCAATAATGCAGGATGGCCTGGTCGATATTCTCAGCCTTTTCACCGCTGGTCCGATCCATACAGGCGATGGCCAGGTTATTATGGGTTTCTGCCCAGGCCTCCGGATAAGCCTGCCGGGTCCGTACCTCCAGAGCCTGCTTGAGGTGTTGAATGGCCTGTTCTATGCTTTCAGGGCCATGCAGGCGCTCGGCACCTGCCAAGTTGCTCAACGTCAAGGCCCAATCTTCGGGATAGGCATTCCAGGTCCTGACCTGCAAGGCCTGCTGATAATGCTGGATAGCCTGTTCGATATTTTCCGCCTTCTTTCCATCCGTACGCACCAGATAGGCGTTGCCCAGGTTGTTCTGAGTCTCGGCCCAGTCTGCAGGCAGGGTTTCGGTCTTTCTAACATCCAGGGCCTGCTTGTAATACTCAATCGCCTTTTCAATATTCTCGGCCCGATTGCCATGAATACGCTCCAGGTAGGCGTTCCCCAGATTGTTCTGGGTGTGCGCCCAGTCCTCCGGATTGGCTTTGCGGGACCTCACTGTCAGTGACTGATCGAAGCACTGGATGGCCTGGTCGATGTTTTCCGCTCGATTCCCGCGGATACGAGACCGGTAGGCATTTCCCAGGTTGTACTCTGTCATGGCCCAATGCTCGGGATCTGTCTGAGGAGTTCTGACCTTCAAAGCCTGTTCGTAATATGTGATGGCCCGTTCAATGTTCCCGGCCCGGCTGTCACGTATACGCGCCAGGTAGGCATTCCCCAGGTTGTTCTGAGTCTGTGCCCAGTCGTATGGATTCGTTTGCAGCGTTCTGACCTGCAGCGCCTGATCAAAGTGCTGAATCGCCTGCTCGATATTATCCTCCCTAGACCCAAGGATCCTGACCCGCCAGGCTTCGCCGAGGGTATTGTGCGCCTGCGCCCAGTCTTGTGAAAATTCCTGGCGTGTGAGCACTTGCAGTGACTGTTGAGCATGGTATATGGCTTCTTCCAGGTTATCCGCTCGGACGCCCCTGATACGCTTATAGTAAGCACCTGCCAGGCTGGCCTGGATCATAGCCCAGCGCCGCGCATCTGCCTGCCGGGTCCTCACCTCCAACGCCTGATTGAAATGATCGATGGCTTTTTCTATATTGTCTGCCCGGTCCCCATAAATGCGATCTCTATATGTATTTGCCAGGTTGTTCTGGGTAGAGGCCCACTCCCTGGGATATCTTTCACGGGTTCTGACTATCAATGCCTGCTGGTAGTGAAAGATGGCCTGTTCGAGATTTTCAGCCCGATTCCCCACCGGATTTTGCGACAGGCTGCTTGCGAGGTCATCCTCCAACATTCCCCAGAGGTCCGGCTGTTTCCTCTGAGATACCAGGGTCAACGCCTGTCGGCACAGCTCGATCCGCCGGGGCATTCCGCTCGGGCTGACGGGCTTGTTCAATTCTGCAAAGATGTTTTGTAGCATATTCTAATCGTGGTCGATACCTGGGATCCACCACACTCCACTTATACCTGCCCATCACATGGCTGTGAGCGGCTCGTCAATCATCTATATCGTTTTAACAGTGCGGAGTTTCATCCAACCCTCACCCGAATCAATGATCCAGCTGGACAGCATCTAGCGTCCGAGGCGGCAATTTCTCGTTGTCTTTTGTGGATCGATGAGGGGTTAGCTGATACTTCATGTTTATTTTCTTTCCGAGTAATAGAATAAAAGGAAACACAGCCAGCACATACCGTATGAAACAAAGTCTGTTACAGCCGATCCCTTTTGCCCCATTTCGAAAACAGATCAATCGACTACCAGACAAAACAAAAAACCGATAAATACCACCCATGGACAGGGAAAGGACTGCCAACTGACATAATAGAGTACGGAGTGCGGGCTTGATTATAATGTAAAGTGCTTTACCTTCCCTGGCTCTTCATAAGCTGGGGAGTCTTGTGGACCTAAATCGAAACTCTCCCGGCTGTAAGCCAACCGGGAGAGTTTCCTTAAGCTATATTTTTACTACGGAGCACATGTTACATTCGGCACCCAGTAGCCCACAGTGGAGAGGGCGGCTACATTGTCCTGACGGGTGCAGGTCAAATTGCCAGTTGTGTCATAGAACTTGATCGTCACGGTGGCCTGGCTGTTCTCGGTGTTCTGGACGTAGAA
>JBLMZU010000338.1:0-6027 GCA_050258995.1 Bacteroidota bacterium | reverse complement strand
GTTCACTTTGTCTTCTATAATGAAGCTGGCGTATATCTTTCCATCGACTATCTCAATTGCCCGGATGTCCCCTCCAAAACCTGCATCTCCGTTTGGAAGAGCGTGCAGGTAGATCCTATTGCAGCGACTCCGGCGCCAACTGCCGAAACATCCGGCCTTGCATCAGCCACGGCAAACACCAGCTACTCGAAAAAAACCCCCGCCGATGGGTCAACAAACTTAAATCCATCGAGCATCTCGTTTTCATGGCAGGCATACAGCCCCACCCCTGACAAATACAGTTATTGTATTCAGGAGGGCTCGGCCTGTGCTTCGAATGATCCCGATTGGACGAGCACCTATAACACAAGCGTCACCATCACGAACCTGACAAGCAATAAAACCTACTACTGGCAGGTAAGGGCGGTAACCTGTGTCACTTGTACGCCCAAACAATTCGCCTACTATAACAACGATGACTCCTGGACCTTTACGACCAAGACGGGCGATATCACCATTCTTGGAAATGCCGGTGTAGGCGGAGCTGTGCTGAGCTATGTCAACAGTTCTGCAAAGACTGTCACGGCGGATTCCGCAGGTTCCTACTCCATTATATTGCCGTATGGCTGGAGCGGCACGATCACACCCAGCAAGGCTGGTTATACGTTCATACCAGTATCTGCCAGCTTCACCAATGTGACTGCCTCCCAGACAATTCAAAACTTTGCCGCAACTCCGTCCTATACCATCAGCGGCAATGTACGTGTGGCGGGCATAAAATTAAATTACACATATATCACGGCAAGATACGTTACATCAGATGCCAACGGCAATTATGCGTTTGCCGTGCCGGCCGGGTGGTCGGGGACAGTGGTTCCGACGCGGAACGGTTTCCCCTTCACGCCGGCGAGCAGGTCGTACACCAACCTCAGTGCCAACCAGGCAAACCAGAACTATTCGGATGCCTGGGTGGGCGCCATCACCGTGACCTCGGACAAGAACATCGTGTCCGTCGCCCGTCCGCAGATTGGCGCTGAAATCGCATCCTATGATGGCTTTGCCTCCGGCAGTTTGACCTCCTATGTGCCGATGCTGTTCAAGAACGCCTATGGCTCCTACAACTCGGCGCTGTACGTGCAGAACGTGAATTCAGGCAGTGCTGCCACCATCACGATCAACTATTACGACACGAATGGTGTCCTGAACTGTACAAAGACTGATTCGATTTCGGCCCTGTCCTCCAAGGGCTACTGGATACCGACGGAGACATGCGACAGCGGCTCTCTACCAAACGGCTGGATAGGCGCTGCCATTGTCACCTCCAGCCAGCCCATCGTGACGGTGGGCCGGCCGCAGATAGGCACGGAAATCATGACTTATGATGGCTTTGCTTCCGGCGGCACGACCTCCTATATCCCGATGTTGTTCAAGGGAGCGTATGGCGGCACGTACAATTCTGCGTTCTACATCCAGAATGTGAGCACCAGCACGCAGGCCACCATCACAATGAAGTATTACGATACCAATGGCAATCTGAACTGCACGAAGGCAGACACGATCCAGCCACGGGCATCCAAGGGCTACTGGGTACCGACCGAGACCTGCGATACCGGTTCCATTCCGCCCGGTTGGATCGGCGGTGTGATCGTAACCTCCAGCCAGCCGATCGTAAGCGTCGGGCGCCCGCACATTGGAACACAGGTGACGACCTATAATGGCTTCACAACCGGCAACCCCAGCTCCTATGTGCCGATGCTGTTCAAGAATGCCTATGGCGGCTCCTACAACGCAGCTTTCTACCTGCAGAACACAACATCCAGTAGCGCCACCGTCACGATCAAGTACTACAGCAGCACCGGATCACTCGACTGCACCAAGACGGATACGATCGCCCCACTGGCGTCTGTGGGTTACTGGCTGCCGTCCGCAACCTGCGACAGCGGTTCCCTGCCTGTCGGCTGGGTGGGCGGCGCGGTCGTCACTTCCAATCAGCCGATCGTGGGTGTGGGACGTCCGCACATCGGTACCCAGGTGACCACCTACAACGGTCTCACCGCAGGCAGTGCGAACTCCTACCTGCCCATGCTGTTCAAGGAGGGCTTCGACGGGACTTATAACGGCGCCTTCTACGTCCAGAACACAGACAACAGCAGTGGATCCGTGACGATCAAGTTCTATGACACGACCGGCGCCCTGAGTTGCTCCCGCACGGATACGCTCCCGGCGCTCGCCACCCTGGGATACTGGATGCAAAGCGTAACCTGCACTCCCTAGTATTCGAAACAAACCAGCCAACAGCCCCTGATCTTCATCAGGGGCTGTTGATTCCATGGCTTAGCAGCCAGATACCCTCAAAAGAGCAGTGGTATTGTCTATCATTCCAGCCTCTACCCCCATCCAGGCTTCACAGGATATACTTCCCCAAATCGGCGACATTGAAACTCGGTCAGAACCGGCAATCCCCTTTAGAAATATATGAATCCTGGCAAATTGTTTTGCACAGGCACCCAGGTGAGATTCCATGTCGAAAGTATTCCATTCAAATCTCGATTCAGGCAGCATTCGATCCAGCCCCCATGCTGTGGTCGCGCTGGCTGCCTCCGCAGGTGGCCATAGGGAGATCGTCACCATCCTGCAGGATCTTCCAACAGGTTTTGCGGTTCCCCTCCTCGTAACGATGCATTCGAAGTCCAGGGCCGCCGGCAGCCTCGATGCCATGGGCCGGCGCGTGCCGTTTGCAGTGGAATGGGTGAAACCGGGCTCGGTCCTTACGCCCGGGAAAGTGCTGGTTTGCCCGCCGGGATCGTTTGTGGATATACTCCCGGATGGGACACTCACCGTCCGGTCGAACAGGCACAGTGCAGATGACCGGCCAATCGATCATTTCTTCGAGTCGGTGGCACGCAGCTTCGGGGCGCGTGCGATCGGTGTGATCCTGGCGGGAACACACACGGACGGAGTCCTGGGTGCCCGCCAGCTGCATCTCGCAGGGGGATCCATCCTGGTAAAGAGTGAGGCATCGGCCAAATATCCGGAATTGCCACGCGCAGCCATCCAGGCCGGCGCTGCAGACTGGGTGGTGCCCCAGCCGGATCTTGGACGCGTAATTGGCTGGATCGTTGCCGGTACACATGGGCCGGAGACAATCCACCGGGTCTTGGGTGATGAAGGCGAAATCATGGAATGGCCTGGCGCGGTCAGTGGCCCGGCAGGGCATCTGCACACCGGGGAGGTATACCGCACCCTGTTTGAAACCATTGATGAAGGCTTGGCAATCTGCGAACTGGTGAGGGATGAAGGTGGCCGTGTCATCGACTATCGCTTCCTTGATATTAATCCGGCATTCGAAATGCATATCCACCTCAAACGCCCGGAGGTCATTGGCCGCCTGCGAAACGAGGTTTTACCGGAAGACCAGGCCGCGCTGGACATGTACGCAAGTGTTGTCTTATCCAACCGGAAACTCCGCAGCGAATATTTTTCAAAAGCCCTGGATCAATGGTATGACATAACAGTGATTCCACACGGCGGCGATCGCTTCAGCGTGGTCTTCGGCAATATCACCGCACACAAACGACTCGAGGAACAGCTGCACCAGGCCGCAAACCTCAATGCGTTCCGGGTGAAGCTGAACGATGCGCTGGGTCCGCTCAGCGATCCCCCGCGAATCATGATGGAAGCAATGCGGGTGATCGGCGAAGAACTCCAGGCAGACCGCGTCCTGTATGCCGAGGTGGACGAGCCTCAGGACAGCTATGTCATCCCCGAAAATCATGTGCGCGGCGACACTCCAAAAATCGTTGGTCGTTTCTCGCTGAAAGAGTTTGGGGCGGCCAGCGAGGTGTTACGCCAGGGTCAATTGCTGGCATTGGATGATGTTCGCACAGCACCGGGATTGAAGGAGGAAGAACGGGCCAGCCTTCTTTCTGCGGATGTTGCAGCCACGCTTGGGGTGCCATTGATCAAGGATGGCCGCTGGGTCGCCAATTTTGGTGTCCAGCACAGGACGCCGCGGGAGTGGACGATCAGTGAAACCGCGCTCCTGCAGGAAACCGCCGAACGCACCTGGGCCGCGCTGGAACGCGCCCGCGCGGAGGAGGCCCTTCGCCAATCAGAAAGCCGCTATCGGCTGCTGCACGAAAGCCTGCGGGATGCCTTCATGCAGGTCGACATGCAGGGAAACATCATCAGTTTCAATGACATCTACTGCCAGATGCTGGGATTTTCTCCCGACGAGCTTCATACATTGAGCTATGTGGATATCACTCCCGAGCGGTGGCGCGTATTTGAGGAGAATATTGTAAGAGAACAGGTCCTGCCTCGTGGATTCTCCGATGTCTATGAAAAGGAATACCGGCGAAAGGATGGGACGGTCTTTCCGGTGGAGTTACGAACCATTCTCGCCCGCGATCCGGCGGGGCAGCCAAACGCAATGTGGGCCATTATCCGTGACATCACGGACCGCAAACGCGCTGAGCAAGCCCTGCGTGAGTCGGAGGCTCGCATACAAAAGGCGCTGTCGATCGAAACGGTCGGCGTTCTGTTCTTCCGGCTCGATGGACACATCACCGGTGCAAATGACGCCTTCCTCAAGATGAGCGGTTACAGCCACGATAAGCTCCTTCAACTGAATGACTGGATCGAGCTGACACCGCCCGAATTTATGGAGGTAACCTCCCGGGCGGCGAACGAGCTTGCCACAACGGGTGAAACCGCGCCCTACGAAAAACAGCTGATCCGCAAGGATGGTTCACACTGGTGGGGATTGTTCGCGCCCACGCGCCTCTCTGTAGACGGCTTCCTGTCGGAGTGCGTGGAGTTCATCATCGATATCAGTGAGCGGAAGCAGTTTGAGGAGGCCTTGCGCGAAAACGAAAAGCAGCTCCAATCGCTCAATGAATCGCTCGAGCAGAAGGTCGAGGAGAAAACCTCCGAGCTGCGTCAGCTTGCCTCGGAGCTGACGAGGGCCGAGCAACGCGAGCGCAACCGCATCTCCCACATTCTGCACGACGATCTGCAGCAGCGGATTTATGCCATCCAGATGCAGATGTCATTTTTGGGGCAGGAGATTCCCAGGGAAAGTGAAGCCGCCCGCGCAGAGTTGTCCAATATCCAAAAGGAGCTGGAGGATGTGCTTAACATTGCCCGCCACCTCAGCATCGATCTCAACCCGCCGATCCTGCGGGGGGAAGGGCTGAACCAGGCCATCTCCTGGCTGGCATCGAAAATGCACCAGCAATATGGATTATCGATTGAAATCCAGGCGGGCGAATCCTTTACGATCCCGGATGAGGAGTTGCATGTGCTCCTGTTTAATTGTGTCCGCGAACTGCTGTTCAACATTGTCAAACATGCACAGACTGGCCACGCAGAAGTGCGGCTGCAATGGGTTGATTCCAAGCTCCGCATCGAGGTCAGCGACGACGGCGATGGATTCGCGGCCCGTGCAACCAGGCGCCAGTCAAGTGATAGGCCCGTGGAAGAGGAGGAAATACAGCCGAGCTTTGGTCTTTCCACAATCCGGCATCAATTGAGTTTGTATGGCGGCAGCATGGCGATTTATTCCCGTCCGGGAGACGGTACGCGAATTGTTCTGACTGTTCCCATTTCTAATGCTGGATAATCATGCAGCTTTCAATCCTGCGAGAGTGAAGACGGAGAACACCGGCTGCCCGTCCGCGCCAAATCGTACTGGATGATTGTGTGGCGATCGCCATCGGAAATCAGGCCTCCATCAGCTTGCCTTCACAGGAATCGAGTAGGAGGCAGCGGCTAACCGCCTCCTCTCACACCACCGGACATGCGGGTCCGCATCCGGCGGTTCAACGAGAACGTAGTTGGTTGTATCGTGGTACCAGACCTTCTAGCCCTGAGTTGCGCCAGAAAGCGTTGCTCAGGGCTTCTTGTACTACAGGGCTAGAGGCCATCCGCCACGGGCTGGTTCCAATGGCTCCGAGTGCCGCTCGTTCGTTAGTACTGATGTAAAAACAACTTCCGTTTTTTGAAGAGGGAAGACAAAAAGCACGTAAAATTAGAAAGCAGGAAAAC
>JBLMZU010000337.1:0-7770 GCA_050258995.1 Bacteroidota bacterium | reverse complement strand
CCTGTCACCGGCACATTGGGGGTGGCGGCCGTACTGGTCGCCCTGGGAGTACTGATCGACTTCCCCGTAGCGGGCGGGATATTTTTGCCCGGTACGCTGGTCGATGTCTGCTGCCCTCCGCATGCGGCCAGCAGCAGGGCAGCCAGTACCAGTGTTGTAGAAAACAAGCTTACTCTTTTCATACGCAGTAATTTCCTTTCCATCCTTCCAGCGGGAAGATACAGTTTTCCTCGCGTAAAGGATATTCCTATTAAGTAGACGAACAAGAGGCGATGACCGAATGGGGCGAAGAGGGTATCCCGTAGTTCCTAATCCTGCTCAAAGGTTTGACCCCGAAAGGGTTTAATCTGTGCGAATTCGCGGCAGAGGGTTCTGAGGGAATGAAAAGGCTGCGCAGAGGGATCTCTGCGCAGCCTGCTCGTGTCAATGTTGATTGAAGATGAGGCGGCTCTTAAGGAGTGGGTGTTGCCGTGGAGACGCTGACGCCGCCGCTGCTCGAACCGGTGCCAGTTCCGCCACCGGACCAATAGCTCGAGATCTGCTCGTCCCAGCCGGAGGTTGTGGTATCGGGGAACTGGCTGGAGGAGAAGCTCGGGGCGCCCTGCAACATGCTGGCATCGACCATAAGGACGATCTGGTTCGTGGTCGAGTCCCAGTCCACCAGGCTGAACGGGACAGGAACCCAGGTATCGGCCGAACCGAGGCTGACCACAAGGTACTGCAGCTTGCCGATCCGCGGCTCGATGATCACGTCCTGGACCTTACCCTGGCTGCCGGTAACCGTTGAACCCGTTCCAGAGCTGGAGCCGGTGCCTGTGCTGCTCGAGGGAGTCGCTGTTGTATCCGGCATGGCAGTCGCAGTGCTGGCGCCGGCCGAAGGCGTGCTGGTGCTCATGCTGCTCCCGGTGTCTGTGCCTGCGGCCTGCCCGTTGATGATGACGGTGGCGTTAAGAAGCTTGCTAGCCAGCATCACGCCCGTGATCGGTTTTGCACCCGGCGTGGCGGTTGCCGTCTCCGTTGGAGTCGTCGCACTGCCCGCAGAAGGAGTGCTAGTGCTGCTGGAGCTTGAAGATGCGGGGGTGCTGGTAGGAGCAGGGGTGGCCGTTTCATTTCCACCACCCACCCAGTGCGGCATGATGTTGGTATCCCAATCCTGGGAAGGCTGGCCCGTTCCAGGCATCATGGATTCGTCAAAAGCAGGCGCGCTTTTGAACAGATCGCTGCTGACCGTCAGGGACAGACAACCCTGGCCTGTGTTACCCGTTCCGGTGCCGCGGGTGCCGGTGCCCGTGGTTGACGTCGCGGTCGACATGGCGCCGCCGGCCGAGGGCGTAGCGGTGGCAAGACCTGTCCCAGCCGATGGGGTTTCGGTCGCCAGGCTCGTTCCAGCCGAGGGCGTATCTGTTGCCAGACCTGTTCCTGTTCCGGCGGAAGGCGTCTCTGTCACCATCGTACCCGCGCCAGAACCGGTGCCTGTCCCGGAGCCTGCACCCGTTTCACCCGTCCGGGGCTGGACAAGGAAGGAATAGGGGACTGCCACTGACTTGCCTTTGGCATCCACGATCATGTAGGTAACCATGGCCTGGTCGAAGTCCAGCACCAGGTCTTTGACGGTCCCAAGCTTTTCGCCACCCATGCCGCATACGGGGGAGCCGATCAGGCTGGTGACCCGCTGTGAGGGGGCGTTGCCACCGGTGACCGGGACGACGGGGGTGCTCGTTGTATTCGCTTCCGCGGTGGAAGTGGGCGCTTCTGTGGCAGTCATCTCACTGGTGCTCGTCGCCTCGACCGTTGCCGGCGGGACACTGGTGTTGGGCACGCTTGTCGATGTGGCTTGTCCACCACAAGCTGCCAGCAACAGCGCCGCCAGAACCAGCGTTGTCAGAAAGAAAGTTGCTCTTCTCATACGTACAATACTCCTTACTTTTATTGCGGGGAATTATTTTCATCCCACATTGGATGTTCCTCTTAATTGTTAGACGAACCATGAGTGCAGAGTGAACGGGGTGAGCAGGACTATCATTTACAACTAATCATTTGCGAATCACCCTGTGCGTCACAGGTGCGACCTACGGGAAAAAAGACTACGCAGAGATGTCTCTGCGTAGTCTTTTTTTACCATTCTGTTTCGTTAGGGTGTAGCTGTGGCTGTCGAAATCGTGGTCCCACCGGTTCCTGTTCCGGTGCCGTTGCCCGTGCCACCGTTATTCTGCCAGTAGCCGGACCATTGCTGATCCCAGCCGGACATGGAGGTGTCAGGGAACTGATCGGCCGAGAATGCAGGGGCATTCTGGAGGGCGTTGGCACTGACCATCAGGACAATGCTGTTCGTGGCCGAATCCCAGCGCAGGAAACCAATCGGGACCGGGATCCAGTTATCCTGGGAACCGAAGCGGACGACCAGGTATTGCATCATACCGGTTGCAGGCTCGACGATCAGGTCTTCCACCGTGCCCTGGTTAAAGTCGCTCGTACCTGTGCCAGTCCCACCCGCCTCAGGAGTGGAGGTGGATAACGTGCCGCCAGCAGAGGGCGTATCGGTGGCCAGGCCGGTCCCGGCAGACGGTGTATCCGTTGCCAGGGTGCCGCTGCCGCCCGTCCCGCCGGTTCCATTATTCCCCTGCGGGCTGACCGTTACGGATGCACCCAGGACTTCTGTCGCCAGCATCACGCCTTGCATCTTCTGCGCGCCCATGCCTGTTCCCGTTCCCGCTCCAGTACCCGTGCCAGTGCTCGAACCCGGAGTGGCGGTCATATCGGTACCGGCGGCAGGCGTGTCTGTGCTCATTGCGCCTGTACCAGCCGAAGGTGTGTCTGTTACCAGGCCTGTTCCAGCCGAGGGCGTATCTGTAGCCATACCGGTACCACCCGTTCCACTGGAACCGGGATTGGCCCAGTAACTGCTGATGCTGGCATCCCAACCGTTCGCCGGCTGGCCTGCCCCGGGCAGTGTGGACTTGTCAAAAGCAGGTGCATTGCTGAAGGTATTATTATCTACGGTGAGACTCAGACAACTGCTCGACGCCGTTCCTGTTCCCGTGCCTGTGCCGGTCCCACCCGACTCAGGTGTGGAAGTCGAGAGGGAGCCTCCGGCCGAGGGCGTATCGGTGGCCAGACCCGTCCCGGCCGTAGGTGTATCGGTCGCGAGGCCTGTTCCCGCCGACGGCGTGTCGGTGGCCATCGTTCCTGTGCCAGTCCCTGTACCGGTTCCACCACCAGCCGCGGGCATGGAAATCGATTTCCACGGGACGGCGACCGTACTGCCATTGGCATCCACGATCACATACGTGACCATGGTCTGATCAAAATCCAATACCAGATCCTGAACGGTACCCAGCTGGTCGCCACCGATACCGCAGACTGGGGACCCAATCAGGTTGGATACACGGGAGGGATTATTCTCTCCGGTTACAGGAACACCAGGAGTGGTGGTCATTTCAGGTGGTAAAGTGGGGGCTTCCGTTGCAGGCATTTCGCTGGTGCTCGTCGATTCGACGGTGACGGGGGGGACATTGGTGCTCGGGATACTTGTGGAGGTTTGCTGGCCTCCACAAGCTGCCAGGACCAGGGTCGCCAGGACCAGCGTTGTTAAAAATATGCTACCTCTTCTCATCATCTTTTTGAAACTCCTTTCCTTTCCATCCATTCTGGATAAACTTATATTCCTGTTAAGGATATTCGCTTTTATCCGATGAACAATGGGGGGGAAACCGATTTCTTGAAGCGGGAGTTCCCCCAGTGCAATAGGGAAACCCTCGTAGAAAAGATGAGATTTTGGTTAGGCTTTATAGGAGTTTTATTAGTACGTGCATCAAAAGATGATCCCTCTTAATCGAACCATAGTAAAGATGGGACCGAAAAGACAAACCTGTCAGTGCTTAAAAAAATATGTTGAACAGCTTATCTCCAGCGGGGAATTCGCTGCAGGATCTTTTCCTCTCCCAGCCTGCTGCAAAGCTCCTTCAGCTTTGGATCGGCACCCTGCCACTTCAAGTCGGCAGGGTTTTCCCGGATCGGAACGTCCTCACGAAGAGCGGCCAGCCGGCGAAAGAGGAGGGCCTCCTCGTGGTGGGAGGCCAGGCTTTGCGCCAGGCTGGCGGCACGGCCGGCGCTGATCGAGCTCAACTGCCAGCGGGCCGGGTCGCCCGGAATATTTTCCAGGTGCTTATAGTGCGAAAGGACCGCCGAAGCAGACTTGGCCCCCCAGCCTGGAATGCCGGGATAACCGTCTGCGGAATCTCCGACCAGGGCCAGCCAATCCGGCATGGATTGGGGCAGGACACCATATTTCTCCACAACGCCCGCCTGGTCGATCACGATCTCACGTCTGCGATCCCAGCAAACGATTCTGTCGCCGGTGACCAGCTGGGCCAGGTCTTTATCAGGCGAGCCGATGATGATCTGTTCGACCGCCCGGCTGCTTTTGAAGCGTTTCACGGCCGAAGCGATCGCGTCGTCGGCTTCGAATTCCACCATCGGCCAGACCACGACCCCGAGCGCGGAGACCGCCTCCTCGGCCAGCGGGAACTGGGCGAGCAGATCCGGGTCGACTCCCTCGCCAGTCTTATAGCCGGCATACAGCCCGTTCCGAAACGACTCGATCACATGATCGAACGCCACCGCGACATGTGTCACGCCTGGGCTTGTCAGCAGCATCAACAGGCTCCTCATCAAGCCCAGGGTCGCCCCCACTTCACGGCCGTCCGGCGTCTTTTTGGGAGGCGCACCGAAGTGATTTCGAAACAGCTCGTAGGTTCCGTCCAGCAAATGGATTTTCATGGAAGGTCAGTCTCCTTCGGCGGTCTGGATGGGTGCATCCAGAAAGGTGCCGATCATCGGGACCAGCCAGTCGGCGCGGTCGACGGCCGTCACGTGCGAGGTCCCGGGTAATACTGCAAGCTGTGAGTTCGGCAGACCTGCCGGCGCATCGCCGAACACGCCGCCGCCCAGCAACCGGAACATCTCAACCGCATGTTCCGGCCGGACGAGATCTGAATCGCCAATGACGATCAGTGCAGGCGCTTTGATGGCGTGTAGCGTCTCATTAGGGATATCCTTGATCTGCCGGTCCATCTCCGCCTTTTTTGCAAATAGTTGGGAGAAGTTCCCGGGCTGGGGCGCGAGCCGGATATATTCCTCGTGCCATGGCGACCCAAACATCATCTCAGGCTTCATTTCTCCCATCCCGTCCATCAAGCCGGGATGGATGCCATTCATTTTATAGGTCACAGAGACAAGTACCAGCTTGCGCACCACGTCCGGGTGGCGGATGGCGGCTTGCAAAGCCACGCCGGCGCCCATGCTGTAGCCCAGGATGTCAGCCTGTCCCAATCCCAGCTGGCGGATGGCCTGCGCCACATCATCGGCCATCCCTTCCAGGGTCAAGGGACGGTCAATATCGGCCGTCCTGCCATGCCCCTGCAGCTCGAAGGCGACCACCTGCCTGTTTTGGGAAAGACCCGGCAGGATTCTTCCGAAGGACGTGCCAATGGCAGAAAACGCGCCATGCAGCAGGACAAGCGGCCGGCCCGTACCATGGATCTCGTAGTACATCTTGAGATCCTGGATGGTTACATACCCGCTGGTAAAGTCAGTTTGAGCGTTCATGATTAAAGTGATCTCTCCTGTTTTCTCGATCGGCCGATACGTCCCCCATTTTATCGGTCCCGGGCAGATATGTCACCTGCAATTCCTGCCATTTAACAAGTATTCTTCTGCGCCCCGAATATCTCCAAGAATACTTCGAGGCGCAGAAGAATAGGTCGTCGCGAAAAACAAGTGTCAGCCTTCGTATGCCTGCTTCAATGCTGCGACGTCGATCTTGCGCATCTTGAGCATCGCCTGCATCACGCGCTGGGCTTTGACCGGATCGGGATCACCCAGGTACTGGCTTAAGGCGGAAGGAACGATCTGCCACGACAGCCCAAACTTGTCCTTAAGCCAGCCGCACTGGCTTTCCTCCCCACCATCGGCCGTCAGTTTATTCCATAGATCATCCACTTCGGCCTGGTCCCTGCAATCCACAAAGAGCGAGATGGCCTCGTTGAACTTGAATTCCGGGCCGGCGTTGAAGCCGACCAATTCCTGTCCCTCGATCTCGAAATTGACGGATTGTGCCCTGCCATCCGGGCCGCGGCTCACGCCCAGGACCTTTGAATTTTTAAATATGGAGGTATAAAAGTTCATAGCCTCCTCCGCCTGGCGATCGAACCATAAGAACGGGGTAATCTTTTTCATGTTTCTCTCCTTGTATGTCAATCATGTAAAAACTTATGCAGCACGGGTATACGTTTGATAGACAACGCCGGTCGGCAGTGCCCTGGAGTCGGCCAATTTCAAATTGACACGTTTTCCGTCTGCAAACAGGCGCTTCCCCTGGCCCAGCACCAGCGGATAGACGTGCAGGCGGTATTCATCCACCAGGTCGTGAGCGGTCAAGGCGTGGATCAGGACGCTGCTGCCATCGACAAGGATATCCTTTCCCGGCTGTGCTTTCAGCGCGCGGACCGCGCCGATTACGTCGCCGCCGATCAGGGTGGAGTTCCGCCAGGCATCCGTGGACTTCAAAGTATTCGATACCACGTATTTGCGGAAACCGTTCATCACGTCGCCGAACGGATCGCCGGCCGCCATTGGCTCGAATGCGCCTCCATGGATCTGCCAGGTCCTGCGTCCCAGTAAAAGAGCGTCCGCATTCGTGATCGCTTCAAAGAAATGGGCGCCGATCTCGTCGTGCCAGTAAGGCATGGTCCAGCCGCCCTGGCGAAAACCGCCATCGGTGTCTTCCTCCGCGCCACCCGGCGCCTGGATCACACCGTCCAGGGAAATAAACTCAGCAACAATCAACCTTCTCATGGTCACTCCTTCCATTATGAATGTCGGGCTGCGGCCCAATCACTGTCGCCGTCCGCTCACGTTCCTGCCTGCTGCGGGATGCGAAATGCCAGGTGCGTTACACCGGAGGCCTCGATCGCATGGATGCGCTCCAAATGGGTCGGCGCAATATCCAGATGATCGAACAGCCGCACACCTTTCCCGAGTAGGAGAGGGGCCACGTCGACATGGATTTCATCCAGCAGTCCCGCGTTCAGGCATTGCTGCAAAATACTGGCGGTGCAAACGACTACATTCCTGTCCCCGGCGGCCTGCTTTGCCTGGCGGATGGCACTTTCGACACCATCCGTGATAAAGAAGAACGGCGATCCCTCGTGGACCCACTCCTGGGGCACGCGGTGGGTAACAATGAAGGCGGGCGTCCCGGGGGGATGACCGTTCCAGGCATGGGCGATATCAAATGTCTTTCTTCCCCAGACTCCTGCTCCATAGGTTATAAACGACTCGTTCAGGATCCTGGCGCTCTGTTTGGAAACCTTGAGAACCGGCGTGCCTTCTGAGATTTTTACCTCGGTGTCACCGCCAAAATACCAGTTGAAGAGCGGGCCGCCGCCGTCGCCCAATCCGTTCTCAGGCCCGTCATTGGGACCGGCAACAAAACCGTCCAGCGACATCGTCATATTGAAAACAACTTTTCCCATGTCCATTACCTCCAAAGTTTGCAGGCTTTCCTTCGATTCGGCTCCAATACCCTGGTTGAGCCTGTCGCTTCTGCAGCATACAGAAACGATCGTCCCCAATCGCCCTGCCCGCTCTACATTTTTGCCAGCAGTTCGTCCAGGCGCTCATATCCTTCCTTCAGCCCGCTCTCCATCCCGGACTGGATCATGCCATCCCTGTCCTCGACAGACTGGTACACGGAATGGATGGTGATCC
>JBLMZU010000336.1:0-4255 GCA_050258995.1 Bacteroidota bacterium | reverse complement strand
ATCCTGGTGGATCTTTCGCAGCAGCATATGTATGCGTATGACGGCGATACATTGGTGTACAGCTTCGTCGTATCGACCGGGATGCATAATGCCACAAAAGTGGGCACGTTCGCGGTGCAGGACAAGATCCCCAATGCCTATGGTTCCACCTGGGATATCTGGATGCCGAACTGGCTCGGCATTTACTACGCCGGTGGCCTGGAGAATGGCATTCATGCATTACCCATCCTGCCCAGTGGCGCAACCTTGTGGGCGGGTTTTTTGGGAACGCCGATCTCCTACGGTTGTGTGGTTTTGGATACGTATGATTCACAGCTTTTATATGACTGGGCCGATGTTGGCACACCGGTAAAGATCCAATGGTGAATATCCTACGCTGAGCGCAGTGACGTCCTGATGAACGCCACGCAGTCAAAGCGGGTATAGAAAAACTGTTCGTTAAAGGTAAGGCTATGGACAATCAAAACAATGATGCACAGGACCTCATCATACAGGCGCGTGATGCGTTGCGTCGCGGCGACAAGGAGACGGCACACCGGCTGGGCGAGCAGGCGGCCCTCCAGAACCCCGGTTCGGAGGATGCATGGCTGATTCTTACCGCAACCGACCCCAATCCTGAGGACGCGCTGGCGTATGCGCAGCAGGCTTTGGAGATCGATCCGACCAGCGCGCGCGCCCTCAAAGCGGTGGAGTGGGCGATCGCCCGCCTCCATCAGACCCAAACCGGCACCGCGCCGGCGGAAGAAGCCGCCCCTGCAGCAGTTGTTGCCGCCGCGCCTCCGTTGGAACAGCAGGAAACTGAGGCGGCAAAACCCTCCAACAGACGAACGTTGCTCTATGCAGCAGCATTTATAGGTTTGCTACTGTGCATCGCCGTTGTTTTTGCCGGCTATACCGGCTTGACCCGTTATGCCTTCCCCTCCTTCGTGAACAGGGTATCAGCAGCTCCCACGCATGAAAATCTCTGGGCACCCATGAAGCTGGCAAAGCCTGCCATGGTGGTCGCCACTGCTACCCCCTTGATCCTGCAGCCAGCGGATACCTCGACGACGCCCGCGATCCCAACCCAGGAACCTGCCACGGAACCTGCGACGGCGGCGCCCGTACTCCAGGCAACAGCCGTTCCCACCGACACGCTCTCGCTGCTTCCAACCGAGCCGCCGGCGTCGACGGCCACCGGCATGTCCTCCGGCTCGGTGAGCGCCACACCACAAGTCGCCGCGCAAGCTACTGAGCAGGCGACCGAAACGCCAGGCGCCATGTCCATGCAGATCGTCGAGGATACGCCGACGAGCCAATATATCCCGCCGACGGCCTCTTCCGCCCAGTTGCCGGAGGTGGCCAGCAGTGGTGGTGCCCGCTGGATCGATGTGGATCTCACCAACCAGCGGGTCTATGCTTATGAAGGCGATACAATGATCAATTCGTTCATTGTGTCAACAGGCACGTGGCTGCATCCCACGGTCACTGGCCAATATAGGATCTATGTGAAGTATCGCTCCGCGCCCATGTCTGGTCCGGGCTATTATCTTCCCAACGTTCCCTACATTATGTATTTCTATAAAGGGTATGGATTGCACGGCACGTACTGGCATAACAATTTCGGCACGCCGATGAGCCATGGCTGTGTGAACCTGAGGACAGACGAAGCCGCCTGGCTGTATAACTGGTCCTCGGTCGGCACGCTGGTCAACGTACACTATTGATCGATATGGGATGGCAGCCACTTGGCAGTTGAAGTGGCTGCCATTTTAATTGCGTTCCATGAGCAGGTCTGACCTTTCCCGTCGCGATTTCCTCAAGCTGAGCGGCTATGGGCTGGTGGGAATGGTGCTGCCATCTGTTTCCCTCTCCCTGCCACAGCAGGATGATTTCACAAATCTACAGGGACGTGTCATCGATCGCATCGCCTGGTCATACGACGCGCCTGACATCAAATCGGCGCGGCGGAAGCTGTACTGGCGTGACCTTGTCCTGCCGATCAGCAACACGGCCGTCAGTGCAGATGAAAAGGCATACAACCGGATCTGGTATGAGCTGGAGGAGGGTGGCTATGTTTATTCAGGAGGCATCCAGCCGGTCCGCACGCTGTTGAACCGGCCACAGCAGATCTCGCTCAAGGGTGTACTCGGCGAAGTGAGTGTCCCGTTTACGGATGCTCGTCTTGCGCCAGACACCGCATCCGATGTGCTCTACCGGCTGTATTATGAGACCGTGCACTGGGTGAAGGCCAGCGGGGTCTCTCCCGTGGATGGAAGCTCCTGGTATTACCTGCTGGACGATAAAAAGAACGACTATTACTGTGTGCCCGCCGAGCATATTCGCCTCATCCCGGACGCGGAGCTGACTCCGTTATCGCAGCAGATTCCGGATGAAGAGAAGCACATCGAAGTGCGCCTGGCCGACCAGATGGTGCTTGCCTATGAGGCTGGGAACCTTGTCTTTGCCACCCGCGCCTCCACCGGCGGAAAGCGACTGAGCGGAAAATATACGACACCCGAGGGGGACTACCTCACGTTCCATAAGCGTCCCACGCGGCACATGGCGGCAGGTGACATTGCTGCCAGCGGGTTCGACCTGCCCGGTGTTCCCTGGGTGCTTTACATCACCAAGAGCGGGATCTCCTTCCACGGCACATACTGGCACAATGATTTTGGCCGCCCGCGCAGTCACGGCTGTATCAACCTGACGCCGCAGTCTGCCAAGTGGCTCTACCGCTGGACCCTTCCCACCGTTGCCCCGGACAAGGAACTTGCCTATGGCTATGTAGGTACACAGGTGGAGATCAAGGTCTGAAATTTTTCACTTCGTTTCATAAAGAGATCATCAAAAGAAAAACGTCCCGCACACCTGCGGGACGCTACCGTTAAAACAACTCTTTATTCTTCTGCACCCAGTTGAACAACCGGCGAATTCCTTCCTCCACGCCGACTCTCGGCTTCCAGCCCAGCTCCTGCTCGGCCTTGTGGATGTCGGCATAGAACACGCGCTGGTCACCGGGACGCCAGTCGCCGTGCCCGACTTCGATCTTCCTGCCAAGCAGTCTCTCCAGGATGGGCTCGAACTCTGCCCAGATCGACATGACATTCTGCGGCCCGCCGCCCACATTGTAGACCCGGCCCGCGGCAATGTCATTCCTTTCCACGGCCAGATCGTAGGCATTGAGAAGATCATCCACGAACAGGATGTCGCGCACCTGTTTGCCATCGCCATAGATCGTGATGGGCCGCCCGGTGACCGCCGCAATGATGAACCAGGCGACCCAGCCCTGGTCCTCGACGCCGAACTGGCGCGTTCCGTAGATGCAGCTCTGGCGGAAGACCACCGATGGCAGTCCATAAATGCGCGAGTAGTCGCGTACATACTGGTCGCCTGTCCCCTTGCTGCAGCCATACGGGGAATGAAAATCGAGCGGCTGCGATTCAGGACATCCATTCACAAGATCCTTGTATCGCCAGCGTGTGGGCTCCTCAAATAGCTCCACTTCCTCCATGCCGCCGTAGACCTTGTTGGTGGATGAGTAGATAAACACGGGATTCCTGCCTGACAGCCGCGCGGCTTCAAGCGTGTTGAACGTGCCCAGCGCGTTGGACTCGAAGTCGTCGCGCGGCTCCATGACGGAGGTCGTGACGGCGACCTGTCCCGCCAGGTGCACGATCACGTCTGCCTCCCGGGCCGACTCGGCAATGGCAGGCGCGTCGCGCACATCCCCGACGATCACCCGGAACGCATCCTGTCCAAAGCACTGCTGCAGCCACTCCAGGTTGCGCCTGGATCCTCCACGCGAAAGATTGTCATACACGGTGACTTTCTCCCCGCGCTCCACCAGTCTGTGGACATAGTTGGAACCGATAAACCCGGCACCGCCTGTGATGAGATAATTTAACGCCATCTTTTCCTCTCCAAAAAATTGTCGAATGAGACTTGCAGCAATTTTTACCGCACGTCCTGATAAGCCCGTCTTCTGACTGCAAAGAAAGATACCATAACTGCGCCAAAAATAAACCCGCCAATATGGGCCCACCAGGCGATCCCGCTGCCCTGGACCGAAAATAACCCAGAATACACCTGCAGACCAAGCCAGAGCAGCAGCAGGATGGAGGCAGGGATCTCGACGATCGTGAAGATGATAAAGAGAAAGACCAGGCTCGCGATCCTCGCACGCGGAAACAGGATCAGGTACGCGCCCAGGACGCCCGCGATCGCGCCGCTTGCCCCGATCAGCGGAGATAAGCTGGCAGGCTGGATGTAAACC
>JBLMZU010000335.1:0-6686 GCA_050258995.1 Bacteroidota bacterium | reverse complement strand
GACGAGATGGTACAGGGCGAACGCCTGGCCCCAGGGATCCGCCAGCATCCGAAACTCATCCAGCCCCTGCTCCATGAGCGCTACAGCATTCCTGGCATTTCCCGTGCGGATCAGGTATTTTCCAACGGAAATGTGGGAGTATGCCCTGCCCCACATATCCGCCGCTTCCTCGCAAAGTGACAGCGCAGAATAGGCGGATATTTTCATCACATCGTAATCGTCCAGCTCATGGGCAATGGCAGCCTTGTTGTAAAGCACCCGCGCACGCGCCGCCTTTTGCGCCCGGCTGGTCGCATCCCAATCCTTGCCCAGCGCCTGGTCCATCCATTTTATGCCTTCCACTAGATAATCATGCATGTTCCAGTAAAAACCGAGTGCGCCGGTCAGCCTGAGCGCGGGCTCTGCAGAAGGCCTGCCAGCGGCCCAGTGTAGGGCTGTCCTCAAATTTTCATGATCGATTTCGATGCGAGACAACCACTCCAGTTGCTCCGGGCGGATCAAATGCAGGGAGGCAGTCTCAGCCAGGTACAGGAAGTAATCCAGATGTTTATCATGCAGGGTTTCACTTTCGCCGGACTCGACCAGTTTTTCGTTGGCATACTGCCGCATCGTTTCCAAAAGATGATAGCGCGTCTCATGCCTCGTCTCCTCCGCAATGGCGATGGACTTGTTGATCAGGTGCTCCAGTAGATCCAGCACATCATCCAGGTGGATAAAGGCGTCTGAACAGACAGACTCGGCAGCCTCCAGGGTCCAGCCGCCGGCAAAAACGGATAACCGCCTGAATAATGCCTGTTCCATGGGCGGGAGCAGGTTATAGCCCCAATCGATCGCGGCCCGCAGGGTCTGGTGGCGTTCCAGGGCCGTACGGCTTCCCCCTGTAAGCAGACGGAACCGGTCGTCGAGCCGCCTGGCGATCTGCTCCACGCTCAACACGCGCACCTTGGCTGCCGCAAGCTCGATCGCAAGAGGGATTCCGTCCAGGCGCTGACAGATCTGGGCAACAAATGGAGCGTTCTCATTCGTGACCGTAAAGGATGGAATGGCAGATACCGCCCGGTCGATGAAAAGTTTTACCGCTTCGTATTGACTTAAGGAGTCCTTGGAGGGAAGGCGGTCGACACGGGGAAGTTCCAGCGAGGGCACGCGATAGGTGACCTCGCCGGCGATCCCCAGCGCTTCCCGGCTGCTGGTCAGGATCCGGACATGCGGAGCGGCATGCAGGATCTTGTCCGCCATCTGGGCACAGGCATCCACAAGATGCTCGCAATTGTCGAGAATGATGAGCATCGTTTTATCACGTAGATAATCGCACAGCATCTCAATGACCGGACGCTGCGGTTCGTCCCGCAATCCGATCGCGATGGCAGTGGTGCGCGGCACCAGCAGCGGATCGAAAATGGGAGCAAGCTCCACAAACCAGACGCCATCCAGATACTGGGACAACTGCTCACCGGCCACCTGGAGGGACAGGCGCGTCTTGCCCGTTCCGCCCGGCCCGATCAGAGTGAGCAGGGGGGTGTGCTGCAAAAGCTTCCTTACATCCTCCAGCTCTTTTCTGCGCCCGATAAAACTTGTAAGCTGCGCAGGCAGATTATTGGGAATGTCGCTTAACGATTGCAGCGGCGGAAAATCATGCTGTAAGCCGGGGGCGACCATTTGCCAGAGGCGTTCCAGTCCCGGCAAGCCTCTCAGCCGGTGCTCCCTCCTGTCACTGAGGAGAATTTCCGCGGGCAGCTCATGGTGAAGCAGCTCAGCACTGGCGTTCGATACCAGAACCTGTCCGCCATGAGCAACAGACATGATCCGCTGGGCCTTTGCCAGCGTGAGATACCCATGATAGTCGTTCCCATGCACTTCGACAGAGCCGGTATGCAGACCCATGCGGACTTTTAGCGGGGTTTTTCCCCAGTCCTCCTGCTGCAGCCTGCGCTGCGCCTCCACGGCCGCCTTAAGGCCATCGCCAACGGTGGAAAATGCCGCGCAGAAGGCATCGCCAACCATCTGGAAGATGCAGCCGTTGTGTGCATCTATGGCAGATTGCAAAATCACCTGGTGACGTTCGCGTAAAGATTCCCAGGTCTCCCGATATTGCTGGGCCAGCAGGGTGCTGCCTTCAATGTCCGTAAAGAGGAAGGTCACAGTGCCAGTCGGTAAAGTCTGCCTTTTGGACATCATGGAAATGTCTCCAAACAGAAGTATACAAAGTTTAATGGGCGGACACAAGTACGAAACCATTCTGCTTGTCTTTTCGTCCTAAAGACTATACAATGAATCCAGCAGGACAACGGAGGCTTTTATGAAACAGGACCGGTTTCTGACAGGCATTTTGATCGGTATCGGCGTGTTGGTTCTTGCAGCGCTGGTGGTATTTTTTATCCGCAAGGACGCCCAGGTCTATGTCGCGGATGATGTGCCGGAGGGAGTGGTTCATAACTACGTGGTGGCCGTGCTTAACAAGGACTACGAAAAAGCCTACAGCTACCTCGCCGACCTGGGGAACAAGCCTACCTATGAACAATTCCATAAATCGTTCGCGACCGGCGTCCTCAACCCCGGCAACTCGGCCGTGGATGTCGGCAAGTCGGAAATTACAGGCGACAATGCAACTGTCGAAGTTGCCATGATCTACAATCCCAGCGACCCGTTCTCGACCGGTTATCGCGACGTGCAGAACGCGATCCTGGTCCGCCAGGATGGGCAATGGAAAATCTCATCGATGCCCACGTATTATCTGTGGGACTACAGCTGGTATCAGAACCTACCCAAATAGTCCTCCTCTCGCGCCGAGCGGAGCCGCCGTAGTTGGGCGGTACAGGCGAAGCGCGCGCCACCCTGAAGTGTCTCTTTCCATCCTGTCATGCGCCACTTTCATCCAGGCACAGGAGCAAAACAATGAAATCCATCCGCCGCTTGTATTTTTATCTGGTTGCCTTTATCAGCATCGAAGTTGTTTTGTGGGGACTGGTCAGCCTTCTCCGCTCGATGGTGGACAATGCCCTCTCAGGCAGTGAAGACGCGCTCGCCCAGGCACTGGCCCTGATCCTGGTCGGCGTGCCGTTCTTCCTGATCCATTGGATGTGGGCACAGCGAGCCGCGGCCCGGGACGAAGAGGAGCAGAATGCCAGTATCCGCGCAGTGTTTCTTTATGCCATCCTGCTTGCCACTTTGATTCCCGTCGTCCAGAACTTCTTATCCTTTATCGACCGCTCGCTGGTGGAGCTCGCCGGTCTGGGCGTCGGACGCGCTTTCAGCTCCTTCAGCCGGCAAACCCTGGCCGATAACATCATCGCCATCGCCATGAACGGGATTGTGGCGCTCTATTTCTGGAACGTCCTGCGCAGCGACTGGAGGAAGCTCACAGACCGGGAAAACTATTCCGATGTTCGCAGGCTGTATCGCTATATCTGGATGCTGTACGGGCTGCTGCTGACCGTTTTCGGTGCGCAGCAGGTCCTGCGTTTCCTTTTTTATATCCCCGGCGGCTTGCTCGGGCACCTGGGACGCGAAGTGGCGATCAACGGGCTGGCACTGCTGGTGTTCGGGACGCCCGTCTGGGTCTACTCGTGGCGGGTCATCCAGAATTCGCTGGCCGATCCGGCGGAGATGGGCTCGATACTGCGCCTCGGTATTCTTTATCTGCTCGCCCTGGGTGGCGTGATCACGGTCATTACCGCCACCTGGATGGTGATCAATACCATCCTGGGCGTCCTGCTCGGACAGGACCTTTCCACCGCGGAGGTCGTTCAGAAGATCGGCGGACCGGTCTCCATCGCCGTGCCGCTTGCCATTGTCTGGTCTTATTTTGGGTACTGGCTGAACCGGCATATCCAGGCAGCCGGCGACCGGGTCCGCCAGGCGGCGTTGAAGCGCCTGTATAACTACATCCTGGCGCTGATCGGGCTGGTGGTCGCTTTTGTCGGTGTGGCGACCCTGCTCTCCTTCCTGATCGACATGCTGACCGGTTATGGGATCGTGTTCAGCGACTCGATGCGCAACACGCTGGCCGATTCGATCTCCTCCCTGATCGTGGGTCTGCCACTCTGGCTGGTGATGTGGCGACCGATGCAGGCTGAGGCCATGAGCGAGGGAGAGCTAGGGGACCATGCCCGCAGGTCACTCATTCGCAAGGCATATTTATATCTCGTACTGTTCGCGTCCGTGATCGGCGGCATGGCGACGGCCGTGGCGCTGGTGTACAACCTGCTGCGCGCCCTGCTGACCGGAAATAGCGGACCCAATTTTGTGAACAACATTCTCAATCTGGTGCAGCTGTTGTTCCTGTTCGGCGTAACGCTGGTCTATCACCTGAACGTCCTGCGGACGGACGGCGCATCCACGGCGGATTCGCTGGCAGAGAGACAAAAGGGATATCCGGTCCTGATCGTCGATTCCGGGGACGGGTTTGTGGAGTCTGTGAAAGCGGCGCTCTTAAAATCTGCATCCAATGCACCTGTCACAGTCACAACGCCAGCGACCCGGCCGGAGGGAGAGTTCCGTGCTCTCATCCTGAGCGGAGGGCTCGTCGCCGGAGACGCGCCGGCGTGGATCCGCTCGTTTAACGGCGCCCGGATCGTGGTCTGTGACAATGCGAGGGAGCTTGTTTGGTCCGACGACACCGATCAGGCCGCCCAGGCAATCCAGATGCTGGCCGAAGGCCAGGAGATCCGGAGAAGAAAAGTGAGCCGTTCGCCCTGGATGGTCCTCGTATATGTCTTTGCCGTGTTGTTCGGACTAATCCTGCTCATGATGCTGATATCACTTGGCATCTCGCTGGTGATGAATGGTGGATTTTAAAGTTGTGATGATGGATAATGAAGTAAAATTGCGAAGTGCTGTTGAATTCCTGAAGATGATTTTTTATTTTGGTCTTCGAAGCGTTGTGCTGGTTACCTTGTGTATGCTACAAGCGGTAGAAAACAATCATTCGTGATCGAGGAGACACGCCATGAAAGTCACTGTCCTTCAAGAGAATCTCGCCCGTGGTCTCGGTACTGTTTCGAAAGCTGTCTCACCGCGCAGCACGCTGCCCGTGCTTGCCAATATATTGATCGCCACAGATGAGGGGCGACTGCGTCTTTCTGCCACCAACCTGGAAATGGGCATCACCTGCTGGATCCCCGCTCGCGTCGATGAGGAGGGGTCAACCACAGTGCCGGCCCGCACGTTCTCCGACCTGGTTGGCACACTGCCGGGCGATCAGGTTTTGTTGAAGCTCGAGCCTTCCACACAAACGCTCAACGTTCGCGGCGGAACATCCACAAATGACATCAAGTGCATCGATGCCCAGGAGTTCCCGCCGCTCCCCGTGCCTGATTTCGACGGGGCGATCCAGATCAATGTCGGCGACTTCCGCGAGATGATCCACCAGGTCGCGTTTGCGGCATCCTCCGACGAGGCTCGTCCCGTGCTGATGGGCGTGCTCGTTCAGGTGGACAAGGACAAGCTGACCATGGCCGCCGCGGATGGCTTCCGGCTCTCCGTTCGCAAGGCGGTCCTTTCTACGCCTGCGCCGGCTCCCATTTCGGCGATCATCCCCGCCCAGGCGCTGAAGGAGCTGGCCCGCGTTGCCAGTGACGGCGAGGAGCCGATCTACATGGTCCTGCCCAAGGGACGTGGCCAGGTCGTGTTCCGCGTCAAGGATGTGGAAGTCGTCTCCCAGCTGATCGACGGTACGTTCCCCGATTACCAGCAGATCATCCCGCGCTCCTACAAATCGCGCACGCTTGTTTCCACCTCCTCCCTGCTGAAAGCTTGCAAACAGGCCGAGATCTTCGCACGTGAAGGATCCAATGTGGCGCGCTTCAACATCAAGTCCGCCCAGGGCGAGCTGCAGCCCAGCGAAGTGGAGATCTCTGCCACGTCCGAAGAGACCGGCAAGAACGAAACCATCGTCGAGGCCACTGTGGACGGCAGCGGATTACTGATCGCCTTCAATGTCAAGTTCCTGCGCGAGGCCCTGGAGGTCATCCACACCCCGAATGTGGCCCTGGAGACCTCGGCCCCCAACGCCCCGGGAGTGGTCAAGCCTGTCGGCGATGACCAGTTCCTGCACGTAATCATGCCGATGCATTTGGGATGATCAATTGGAAGGTTAAGTGCGGCGGACCATGGTCCGCCGTTTTTTATTTCACAATTTCTGTACCCGGTTTGCCGCTTCCACTTTACTTTTTGATTTGATAGACGATGAACCGGTTGTTCTGCAGCACTTCGTTCAACGGCAGGTTGCAGGCTCCGATCTCCTCCGGTGGGATCTGCTGGTTCGGCCCGACCTTGCGGCTCAGCACCAGCACGTCGCCATTGAGGATATGCTGACAGTCCATGCTCATGATCGATTCGTGGTCCGTCATCAGCTTCATCACGCGCGGCTTGAAGAAGACCACCACACTTCCAGGCGGCGTTTTCTCTTCGATATAGTTGTACACTTCCATGCTGTACGTATCGAACGGACCGTTCATCGCCCGGTCATGCCGCAGGTTGTCGATCGCGTTGATCGCCGAACTGACAAGGAAATACGCAATGAGGACAGACCAGAACCCATAGAAAACCCATTGCCCGGCCCGGGCATTCTTTGTGGGAAGTTTGCCCAGCAGGAATTTCATTCCCTGAAAAGTGAAATAAAAGAAGATCGGTAAAAGCGGGAAGATGTAACGCGGTCCCTGCCAGTACGGATAGGGGATATGGAC
>JBLMZU010000334.1:0-11907 GCA_050258995.1 Bacteroidota bacterium | reverse complement strand
ACCAAAAGACCTGTCATTGGTTGGCAGGTCTTTGAAGTTAACCAGGGCAGTTAACTGTTGACAAGAGTCCTGTTCCTGGTGCGCTTACTTTACAGGTTCTGCCAGGAATACAGGGATGACGCGGTCGGTTTTCTGTTGATACTCCTGATACGGAGGAAACGCCTTTACTGCGATATTCCAGAGACGTTCTCTCTCAACCGGATCCAAGACTTCCCGGACCCGCATTGCATGGACTTCGGTCCTGTCACGGATTTCAACATTGGGGTCCGCCTTTAAATTGTAGTACCATTCTGGATGCTTTGGCGCACCACCCTGGGATGCCACAAGGATATAGTTGTTTCCGTCCACCACCCTCATGAGTGGAGTCTTACGGACCGCCCCTGTTTTCCGCCCGTGATTTGTCACAATAATGACCGGCAGGCCCGTATCTCTCAAAGTCAAACCTGCGGTACCTCCACTTCCTTCGTAAAGCGCGACCTGCTCTGCCACCCATTTTCGTGGACTGGGTTTGTACTTGCTCATAAATCGTATTCCTTTCCATCTGGTCCATCGATGCGATCTGTCATTTTCATTAAATCTGATTGGCATATTGATCTGCAAACAATGCCGGCTGGCCGCCTGTGTGCCAGAATAAGATCCTTTCATCCTTTTTGAAAAATCCCTTGCGGATCAGATCGATCATTCCGGCGGCCGCGCGTCCCGTGTAAACAGGATCCAGCAATAAGCCTTCATACTGTGCAAACAGCTGGACCGCTTCGCGCTCGGCGTCGGTCAATATGCCGTAGCCAGCCTTGCAGTAGTTCTCATTGGCAAGGACATCCTCAGCTGTAAACTCGATCCGCTCCCCCAGTTTCTCACTCGCGTCCGAAGCCAGTCTGGAAACATGCTTTTTGAGCCAGGCCTCCGGCTCGTCGATGCTAATTCCCAGAACCCTGCCTTTGAATTTGAAGAGGCGCTGTCCCAGCACAAGACCGGCATGGGTGCCGCCGGAAGAGGTGGCAAATACCATCCAGTCTGCTTTCACATTTTGCTTCATGAACTCTTCCACGGCAAACGTGTAGCCCAGCGCGCCGGTGGGGCTGGATCCGCCATAGGGGACGAGATAGGGCTTTCTTCCATCTGCAATCGCTTTGTCAAACGTATCCTGGAGCGTCTTGTCACGGAGAGCACGGTCTGAGATTGTCACGACCTCCGCGCTAAAGAGCTGGTCGAGCAGCAGGTTGGCGGAGGGCCGGTCGGGCATTTCGCCGTTGAGTACCAGGATGCAGCCCAGGCCGAAGCGGGCCGCGGCGGCAGCCGTCTGGCGGCAGTGGTTGGACTGCAGGGCGCCGCCGGAAATGAGAGTCCGTGCTCCCTGGTCCAGGGCTTCGGCGACGAGAAATTCCAGCTTGCGGGTCTTGTTGCCGCCGAATGCGAGGCCGGTCTGATCATCGCGTTTGATCAGAATTCCTGGTCCACCGAGGGCTTCAGAAAGGCGGGGGAGCTCTTCAATGGGCGTAGGCAAATGGGCAAACTGCAATCTTGAAATATCCATCACGCGCCTCCGAGGGATTGTTTTGTTTTCGCCTGGCCGCGCGAGCGCATGACATCAAGCAGGCGCGGAATGATCTCCGAGTACATCTTATACCAGAACGGGCTGGGAGCAAAATCCCAGGCACCGAGCGTGCGGACGACCCTGCCCCCCAGGCCCTCCTTGAAGCGATAGACGCCCCACATCGAATCGCTCTCATCGAACATCTCAGGCGCCCCCCATAGATCGTAGACTGCACAGCCTTTGTCCTTTGCCCGCCTCATCGCTTCCCATTGCAAAAGATAGGTGGGCATTTTGTCACGATGCGCGTCCCGGGACATCCCGTAGACATAATAGGCGCGCCCGTCAAAATAAAAGATAAAGATGGCGGCGACGGGCTCACCGTCCACGCCGGCGATGAGGGGTTCGCAGGAGGGAACGCTTGAATCCTTTGGCGTTTCAACGTTCTGCTGCATAAAGGTTTGCCAGACGGTGCGGTAATAACCTTCATCCCGAATGACAAAGCCGTCACGTACAGAGGTCTCGGCATACATCCTGTAGAGGAGGGGAAAATCCATTTGTGTCCCTACGCGCAAGGCAACACCTTTTTTTCTGGCCAGGCGGATGTTGTAGCGCGTCTTTTGTTTCATGCGCGCCAGTGTTTCCTCTTCGGATCGGGTCAGGTCGATGAGAACCGTATTCTTGAACTGGATCTGGTCGGAGGAATATCTCCAGCCTCTGCGGTCCAGCTCGGATAAAAGTCCCTGACCAGTCGGATCGGGTCGATCATCTGCTCCACCTGGAACGCCTGTCGCCAGGACCACATCAGGATCCATTTTGAGGAAGATTGCGCCCTGTTTCTTCGCAAAGGATTGCAAATCATTGAGCACACGGTTTCGCAAGGATTCATTTGACCAATCCAGCAAAGGTCCTTTGGGAGAATAAAGGATGGACAGGTGTTTGGCAAATCCCCTGTTGAGGATCTGGCGTTTGAGGATCAGAGCAGTAGCGGAGGGAGGAAAGGCGAAGGAAGGAAGACGAGACTCATCAGTCACCACTTTCATGTTTTTCTGCTCGTCCCAGGCCACATAAATCGGCTGCCAGCCATACTTCGCCTTGACCTGTCCCCATTCGTGGGTCTGAAGGAAGTGCGGGTTGGGAAGCCGGGAAATCATCGAGTTCCAGGAATTGGCATCCATTTTATTCTCGATTTCCCATGAATTTCAGATACATCTTGTACAGCAATGGATGATAAACCCGGTCCATGGCCTGGACAGCGCGCTTCAGCTCACCGCCAAAGCCTCGCTTGAAACGATACACACCCCAAAGTCCCTCGTGACGCGTCTCAAAATTCGCCTCCAGGGTGGCTTCGTCCTCATCCGGAACGCCCCAGAGGTCATATTCGCTGCAGCCGCGCATCTTCGCCCATTTCATGGCTTCCCACTGCAGGAGGTAGGCCGGCATGCGGTTGCGCTCCTGATCGGTGGAGGCACCATACAGGTAATAGGCACGACCGCCATGGCAGGCAACAAACAGAGCGGCAAGGGGCTTTCCTTCGTGTTCCGCCAGCAGGATTTCACCCATCCCCTTTGGATGAAGCAGCTCGTAGGCACGGCGGTAATACGCCTCCGAGTGAACACCGAATCCATCCCGGCCGCCGGTCACCTGCATCATCCGGTGGAACGCAGGGAGATCGTCCCAGGGCCGGACGGTCACTCCTTTTTTCTCAGCGAGCCGGATGTTGTAGCGCGTCTTTTGTTTCATACGCGCAAGGATTTCACCTTCGGGACTTGTAAGATCTACAATAATCGTGCGAGGAGGCTGGATGTTGTGAGGGGATGTACGGAGTGCCAGGTATGGAATGCAAGGTGTCTGTTCGGTCCAGAGGTCGGGTTCGAGCTTGAGGAAAATTGCCCGGTTCTGTTTACAGGCCAAATCGATCTCAGGCCAAAGAGCTGAAGAGGGATTAGCTTTCGGGATATATCCGATCGTAAAGCCGAGCGGGAGCTTTCGGAATAGGATTTGAGCCCCGTCTTCCTCGTTCACGAGGCGGACCGGCTTCCAGCCGAAGGCAGATTTCAGCTCACCCCATTCGCCGGTCTGCAGGAGGTGGGCGTTGGGATGTGAGGAAAGAAAATCATTCCAATCCGAAAGAGAGACAATGGACATGGGCGTAAGGTTGAAGGTTACAGGTCTGGAGGTTTGATCTTTCTGACTTTCAACTTTCAGACCTGTAACACGGACATTAGCTCTTCCTCATCCACTCCACAACGTCGTACAGGCCATCTGCCAGCGAGACCTGGGCACGGAAGCCCATCACGTCGGCGGCTCTTTGGGGGCTGCCTACGGAGCGGTAGATGTCCCCGGCCCGGGGCGCGGCAAATTGATGTTTGGGCGCGTTGGGCAGCAGCTCGTACATCACATCGAGCAGGTCCAGCAGGCGGGTCTCGATGCCCGTGCAGATATTGAAGATCTTTCCTGCCGCGTTCGGGTGCTCGGAGGCGACCAGGTTGGCACGCACGATGTCGCGTACATTGATCAGGTCACGCGTCTGCCCGCCATCGCCGAAGATGGTCACAGGCTTGTTATCCAGCAGACGCCGCGCAAAGATGGGCACGGCCGCAGCGTACATCGAATCGGGACGCTGGCGCGGGCCGTACACATTGAAGTAGCGCAGTGCCACCACTTCGAAACCGAACGAGCCGGTGAACATCTCCGCATACAGCTCATCCACGCGCTTCGAGACGGCATACGGCGACTTGGGCTGGAGCGGCGTCTCCTCGATCAGGGGCAGCGCCTCCGACTCGCCGTAGACGGCCGCGCTGGAGGCCACCACACCGCGTCTCACACCGGCCCGGCGCGCCGCGTCGAACAGCAGCGACGTCCCGGTGATGTTGACATCCAGGCAGGTCTGCGGCTCCTCCATGGACTGCGGCACGGAGACAAAGGCCGCTTCATGGAAAAGAATCTCGATATCGCGCACGGCTTGCTCCACATCCGAAGCGTTCCGCACGTCTCCCTCAAGGATATCGAGCTGATCCCCAAACCGATGGGATAGCTCCTCCAGGTTTTCGCGCTTCCCGGTGCTGAAATTATCCAGTACGCGGACCTGCCGTCCCTGCTCGAGCAGGGTTTGGACGATATGTGAGCCGATAAAGCCGGCACCGCCAGTTACGAGTGTTTTCAATTTACCTCCCGGTTCTTCGAAGGACTGTACCTATGGTACGTAGAATGATGGATACATCCATTGCAAGCGTGCGATGCCGGATGTAATAAAGATCGTATTCCAGCTTGACCACCGTCTCGGTGACGCTGGAGACATACCCATAATTGATCTGTGCCCAGCCAGTCAGCCCGGGCTTTACCAGCAGGCGCGCCCGGTAGAAGGGGATCTGCTTCTGATATTCGCTGACCAGTCCCGGGCGTTCGGCGCGCGGACCTACGAGACTCATCTCACCCTTCAACACCGACCAGAACTGGGGAAGCTCATCGAGGCGCGTGCGGCGCAGGAAGCCTCCCACCCGTGTCACACGCGGATCATTTTCCATGGTGGTAAAGGGAGCGCCTTCCATGTCCGCACCCTGCTGCATGGATCTGAACTTGTAAATCTTAAACCGCTCGCCACCTCTGCCCAGGCGATCCTGGGTATAGAAAATGGGCGAGCCGGTATCCAGCCAGATCGCAAAAGCCAGAAAAGGCAGCAGAATGACAAAGATCACCAGTCCGAATAAGGCACCTATAATATCCAGCAAACGCTTTGCCAGCTCATAGAAGCCGCTGACATACAATTGATCCACGAAGGAGCGAATGATCCAGTCTGATTCAAGATGATGGACCGGGACGCGGCTGGTCATCTCTTCGTACAACAGGGGCATGCGGGTCACGTCCACGCCGTGCTCCTGCGCATCCAGGATGGTCTGGAAGGCCGCCCCCCTGATCTCACCGCTGATCGCCACAACGACATCCGAGATGCGGTGGATATCGATCAGGCTGAGGAGCTGTGAGCTCGTCCCCAGGACCGGAAACCCAAAAAATTCCCTGCCCACTTTACGCTTGTCGTCATCTACAAATCCGACGATGGTGAAGGAACGGACATCCAGCTTCTGATACAGCTCTGCGATAGTCTGTCCGGCCTTGCCTGCTCCCACCAGGATCATCCGCCTGCGCTGGCCGGTGGATCGATAGAGGCGGATGAACAGAATCCGCCAGGTGAGTGTCAGAGCGGAGGCATAGAGCAGGAAGGCGCCCACACCAATACGGGGCAGATTCGATTTCTGCTGGATGATAAATGCCAGCGAATAGGCAAGCAGCCCGATGAGCGCTGCAATGGCAATCCCCTGCAGCGTTTTGCGGAAACTGGCTGCCGTATGCGGCTCATACAGATCCACAAGCAGAAGCACCCAGATCACGGGCAGGAGATAAAACCAAATGGGGACTTCGAAGATTGTCTGCGATTCGGCCAGCTGCCGTGCAGGGACGAGTTTAATGCCCTGTGCAATATACTTTGCAAAAAGAACTTCAAATATAAAGAGATTGTATTGCCGCCAGGTATAGAGCGCGAGGAAAACCGACGCCAGGGCCATGAGCAGGTCCCCTGTAAACAGGATGGCGCGGTGCTCGTTGGCACGCAGGCGGAGAGGTGTTGTACGTACGTGATCAGCCATTCTTATTTCTTGCCCGAGGTGAGCACACTCCAGAGAAACCCGCTGCCCCATGAGGTGTGCATGGCACCAATCGCCATGGCCAGGCCGGGCAGCAGGTAAGGTTTACGATGTTTGATGGCAGCCTGGAGGCCGGCCAGCAGAAGCACGGAAACATACAGGACCAGCTCCAAAGCCAGCAACCACCAGGCAAGTGGAAAAAAGATCGAAATGAGCACCAGGCCGACCAGGCTCAGGACGAACAGAGGCGGCAGTGCCTGCCGCCAGCGGACGGTGCCGGGAAAATTCCTCAACATGCGCCATTTCCAGTAACCGTAACGCCAGTACTGGCGAATCAGTTCCCCAAAGGTGGCGCGTGCATAATAAACCGAACGAATGGAAGGATCCAGCCAGATCCGGCCGTTCGACCTGCGGATGCGGGTATTGAACTCGTAATCCTCGTTGGTCAGGAGCGACTCATTGTAGCCGCCGATCCGCTCGATCAACGTGCGCCGGTACGATCCGAACGGGACGGTATCCACTTCGGATGCGGTGGCAGCCAGGCGATACATCGCGTCCCCCACCCCAATGGGATGAGCGGCTGCGACTGCGATCGATCTTGCGCCCCAGCTCGGCGCGCCGGGCTGGATCTCCCAGACTCCGCCGACATTGTCTCCTCGACCCGCTTCAAGAGCCTGGATGCATTTCTCTACATAATCGGGATAGGGTTTGGAATGCCCGTCGAAACGGACAATATATTCGCCGAGCGCAGCTTCGATTGCCCGGTTCAAGCCGGAGGGGATATTGCGACGCGTATTCTCCACCACACGAACTTCCAGCTCGGGAAACTCCTTCTGGAAGGCAGCGATCGCATCCCGTGTGCCATCCTGTGACATGCCATCGGCAATCACCACTTCCATGTCAGAGCGTGGATAGGATTGCGCGCACAAAGCCTCCAGCAGCAGACGGATGGTGGATTGCTCGTTATAGCAGGGAACAATGATGGAAACTTTCGGTGGCATGTGTACTGTACGATCTACAATGATAATCGTAAATCGATAATTTTGAGATGAATTTAAAAGCGGTAGATGGATCCCGGATGTTATCCATACCCCACCCTACTGCGACCGCTAATTCTACCACCATGTTTCAAATTGATTCCCCGTTTGTAACCCGGCAGACATCCTGTTGTGTACACCAGATGGGCCATGTGTTTCCATCGGCATTTTGATCTTCAGCGCCCAATGAACAACCGGCCCGGCTCGCGCCTTGCGAACGATCTACTAGGGCGGAGTGTGACTCCGCCCTACCGATCATATTCACATTTATGGACGAACGATCTGGGAAAAGTAATTAATCGCCGCGGGCCGGATTAAGCAGCGCCACGCACTCGATCTCGACCAGCGCACCCTTCGGCAGCCCGGCGACCTGCACTGTACTGCGGGCCGGCGGTTTTTCGGGGAAGAACTCGGCATAGATGGCATTCATGGCAGCAAAATCGGTCATGTTCTGCAAAAAGACCGTGGTCTTGACCACAAGGTTCAAGCCTGAGTCGGCCGCCTCCAGAACGCGGGTGAGGTTGGTAAGCACCTGGCGGGTCTGGGCCTCGATGCCGCCCTCGACCAGTTCCATCGTGGCTGGGTCCAGTCCCACCTGCCCGGCGGTGAATATAAACCCATCGATGCCAATCGCCTGGGAATACGGTCCGATGGCCTTGGGGGCCTTTTCGGTGGAGACAATTTTCTTTCCTTCAGACGTGTACATGGAGCCTCATGAAATTTTTTATGTCAGATTGGGTAATAAGATTCTACTTCTTTTTGAGAAACGGCATGGATGCAGCTTTCAGGTTTTCCGTAGCACCAGCATTGTGAGATCGTCGGCGGGCGGGACATCCTGGACGAAATTCAAGAGGGAACTCTCGACCACATCCAGGAGCTCATGAGCCGAGGCACAATGGGAGGACTTGATCGAATCGAGAAGCCGTTCCTCACCATAGAAGGTGCCCGCGGCATCGAACGATTCGGTCAGGCCGTCAGTATAGAGCAGCAGGTTATCGCCGGTTTCGAATTTGATGGTATGCTGCTCCACCGGCTCACCGGTGACGACGCCCAGCGCAATGGCCGTGCGCGTGAGCCTAATAATTTCTCCATCCTTTTTCACCCACAACGGCGGATTATGCCCGGCATTGACATAGGTCAGCTCGTTCGCCTCCATATCCAGGAGGGCATAGACGGCGGTGACGAACATTCCCTGGCGGGTATCGGGGATGAGCAGGTCGTTCACGCGCCGCATCGCGTCGGCGGGCGTGTCTGCCTCGATCACAGCAGCGCGGACCAGCGTCCGCGTGAGGGCCATGAAGAGTGCAGCAGGGACGCCCTTGTCGGCGACATCGGCGATGATAAGACCGAGCTTTTTATCCGTCAGCTCAAAGACATCGTAGAAATCGCCGCCCACCTGGCGGGCCGTCTTCCAGCGTGCGGCCAGTTCCCAGCTTTCATACTGCGGCAGATGATCGGGGATGAAGGTCTGCTGGATCTGGCGCGCCAGCTGGACCTCGGTCTCGAGGCGCTCGCGGACGACCATCTCCTTCTGCAGGAGATCGTTCTGGATGGCCAGGGCGGCCTGCTGAGCAATGCCGGTGATGATCTCGAGCCGGCGGGAGCGAAAGCGCAGTCCACCCGCAGCTTCCTCGATGAGGATCACGCCATAAAGATCGTTCTTGACCGCAATGGGAATGGCATATAAAAACGCGCCCGGATTCCCCAGGTTGACATCCTGATTGGGATCGACCGTGAGCCAGGTGCTGAGGCCGCTGTTATCGGGCAGCTCGCAGGCCATCATGCCCGTGGCGCCCCGGCAGGCATCCAGAAAGGAAAATTCTCCCGGAGAAAAACTACGCTCCCAAAACGTCTGTTCATCCAGCTCGTTCAAGCCATACTGCTGGGAGGGACGGTAGATGTCCTTGTCTGCATCCCACTGATAAAGAGCGGCCCGCTCGACACCGACCAGGATCGGCATGATACGGATGATCGTGCTGAGGATCTCGTCCAGGTCATTGAGGCTGACAATGGCCTGCGCGACCTGCAACAACGCAGCCGAGGCGTAGGCCTGCTCCTGGGCGGAGTCATACAAACGGGCATTCTCGATCGCCACAGCAGCATAACTGGCAAACGTCGTGGTCATTGTCTGCGCCTCGTGGCCGTAGCGGCCGGGCGTGCTGTGGGCGAGGGTGATCAGTCCCAGGTGCTGGTCGCCCAGCCGCAAAGGGACGGCCAGACCGGAGTAATCCGGATCAAACCCGGCAGTCGCACCGGTGATCCAAAGCGGATCGGTGGGCTTGCGAATGACAGGGTCCTCGGAATACAAGACGCTCAGCATGCCGTCGTAATATTCCGGGGAGGCATACAAGGTGGCTTCCAGCAGGTTCTCGTCGCAGTTATGACAGGCGGCCAGGTACAGGTCATCCTCCTCCAGCAGCCAGATGGCGGAAATGTCGACCGGCAGGTTGCGGTCCAGTTCCGAGAGGATGGCTTCCAGCACATCGTCCACACTCACGTCGGCGGAGATCAGGCCCGCCACTTCCCGCAGACCATCTGCCACCTGGCGCCGCCACTGCTCGGTGGAATACAGATCCGCATTGTGGATGGCCGTGGCAATGTTGTCTGCCACAGCTTCAAAGATCAGCCGGTCATCCTCGGTAAAAGCATTGATTTTGTGCGATTGTATATCGAGCACACCGACCACCCGGGTATCGTAAAGCAGGGGCACGCATAATTCCGAATGCGTATCTTCGGGCGGCAGGGGCGAGGGACGGTAGCGCTCATCCTGTTTTACATTGTTCGCCAGCACAGTCTGCCCCGTGCGCGCCACCCAGGGGATGATGCCTTGATCGTCGTCCAGGGAAAGTGTGTATCCCGCCAGGTCAAGACTTCTGGCGCCGCTGCCTGCCCGATATTCGATCAGCCGCCGGTTTGGATGGACCGTGAACAGATGAACGTACGGATAGCTGAACCGGTCGTGGATCAGGCTGGCAACATTTTCCATCAGCGTGCGTATTTCAAGCGAGGAGCTGACGCTCTTGCTGACCTCGGTGATCAGAGTCAACTGGTCGGCGCGGCGCTGCAGGTCGCTGTAGAGACGGGCGCCCTCCACAGCCCGGGCAATGCTGTCGGCGAGAGCCTCAAGAATGAGAAGGTCATAGGGATGGAAGCCGTGCGCCTTATCGCTCTGGACGTCGAGCACGCCGAGGACCCGATCCTCGATCTTTAACGGGATAACGGCCTCGGAGAGGGTTTCCGGAAGCGCATCGATGAATCGATAGCGGGAATCCTCTCGCACGTCCTCGACGATGATCCGTTCGCCTGTGGCGGCAACCTCGCCGATCAACCCCTGCCCCATCTCCACATCCAGGGCGACGGACTCCCTGCGGCGGCCCTGGCGCGGGACTTTGGGCATCGCGCTTGCCCGGAACCGCAACGAGGTGGAATTTCTGCGAAGTGTAAAAATGGCAACGTAATAAAAGTGGAAGGTTTTCTGGATCAGTCCGGTCACGCGGCGGGACAGGTCGTCCACATTCATTACGTTGGCGATCTGGGCGCTGACCTCGCGGACAAGATTGAGCTGGTTGTGGCGGAATCTCTCCACCGCGAGCCGGTGCGCCGCCAGAAGGCTGCTCGAAATGATGCCCGCGATTGCCTTCAAAGATTCCAATTCGACGGCAGTAAATTCCGGCCCCTCGGGGCGGGTGACCTGGAGCGCCCCCAACAGCAGCCCCTGCTCTTCGAGCGGGACCGCGGCCCAGGTCTCATGTGAAGCGCTTTTCCCCGTTCCGGACTGTTTTTTCGTGCGGAGCTCACGCGCCTTCATGGCGGCTTTCATCCCCGGCTGGGTGGGCTCTGCCGGGATCAGCCTTGGGTCCGTAATATTCGGTAACCGGAAAAAGTTTGCATGGAACCAGACGTGTGCCTGCCCCTTCACAAAACGCGACGTATTTTCGACGATAATATCGCGCTGTTCCGAGAGGGATGGCGCACTAACGATCTGCTCCCCCAGGCTGGCAATATTACGCCAATCGGGTGAAAGAGGAGAACGTGAGACGGCGGGCATGCCGGTCACCTCTTTCGTTTGATCATTGTCAGTACATTGCTTTTATCGGCCCTGGGTTCGTAATGGACTTCATCCATAAGTTTCCGCATGAGAAAGATACCAAGCCCCCCGATCTTTCGGTCGGAGAGATCGGCCTTCAGATCCGGCATGGGAATGATGGAGGGGTCAAACGCCACGCCATAGTCGACCAGGACGATCCGGATCTGTTCACCTTCCATGCCACAGGACAAATCGATCACCCCGTCCGGTATATTTTCATAGGAGTGTTCGATCATATTGGAGGCAGCCTCGTCAGTCGCGAGCTGGATGTTATAAACATCCTTGTCGCCAAAGCCGCCTTGACGCGCAACCTCCCCCACGAACTCGCGGATCTCGTCAAGATACTCAAATTTAGCAGCGAATCGAGCAGATTGCATATGACAATTTAAAAGCCGCCTCAGCCCTGAAAAGCTGAAGGCGGCATTTATCCATTCTTAGAGTGCGATGCTCCACATTCAGGCAGGTGAACCGCTAGAAATGGCCAACTGCCGTCAGAGGATCGTCAAACGTCTTAAAGAGTTCGGTAAACCCGGCCAATTCCAGGGCTTCACGGATTCGCTCCGGTACCTTCGCCAGGACGACTTCCCCACGGTTGTAACGCTTGCAATTCCG
>JBLMZU010000333.1:0-6545 GCA_050258995.1 Bacteroidota bacterium | reverse complement strand
CGTCTGCATGGACGAAGTTCGTGCCCATTTGTCCGCCGCGATCCACAGGGCGGAAAAACTCCCGGACGCCGCGATGCCAGTCGATCACGCGGAAAATGCCGGGCAGCTGGTAGCGCTTCTGGAATTCCTGTACAGCCGATTCCAACATCCATAGCTGTCCGTGGTTGTTGACGATCAGCTGCTTGCGGAAGCCATCATTCCATAGGCCGAGCATGACATCGATCATCATCTCGCGGACCACATGCTCGCGAACGATGACCGTGCCGGGCATGCCCAGGTGATGGTAGGGATGCCCACCGTAGTTCAAGGGCGGCAGCGCCAGGTTGACGGGTGCTCCGCGCTTGGCGGTGAACCGGCGCACGCCTTCGCAGATCTGGCTGACATACAGGGTGTCGGATGCACTGGGCAGATGCTGCCCGTGCAGCTCGGTGCAGCCCACCGGGATAAAGACCACATCATTCTTCTTGCGATTTGCTTCAACTTTCCAGCGCGTAGTGGTCTGGATATAGGAACCGGGCTTGCCCCATTCCACAGGTGAAGGAACGCCGTACTCGGCCAGCATGGCATCGATCTCTTCATCGCTGGCATCCCAGACTTCTTTTTTCATACGCCCCACCGCATTATCTTCGAAGAAAAGATCCGGCTGGTCGGTGGCTAGGAAACCTTTTGGTACAGTTGTTAACATGTGATTACTCCTTAGATTTATGTTGAATTTATGAGTCTGGAAAAATTTTTCCTGGATTCAAAATGTTGAGTGGATCCAATACGGCCTTGATCCCTTTCTGGATCTCGATCGAGACATTCCCAAGAGCCCTGTGTATATAGGGACGTTTCAGGGCCCCGACGCCATGCTCACCGGAAAGTGTGCCGCCCAGGCGCAGTGCAATCTCAAATTCCTGAGCCACCATCTGCTCGACTTTTTGGCACTGTTCGGGATCGCGCTTATCGAACAGAATATTAGGATGCAGATTGCCGTCCCCGGCATGACCGAAGATAACGATGGGCAACCCATACCTGGCGCTAACGGCCTTCAACTGCCGGATCGCCTCCGGGATAGCGCTGCGTGGGACGGTGATATCCTCCCCAAGCTTATTGGGAGACTTACGAGCAAGAGCAGGAGAGACAGAGCGACGCGCCTTCCATAGACTGGCCTGTTCCGCTTCCTCCTTCGCCACTGTAGTCTTCCTGGCCCCACAGACACGACAGATGTATGCTACGGCTTCAATCTCTCGCCGCACAGTCTCTTCTTCCATGCCATCGGACTCGATCAGCAGGGTGGCTTCCACGTCCAGGGGAAGGCCTAGGTGCATGGCCTCCTCAATGCAGGCGATGGCGGTCTCGTCCATCAGTTCAATGGTCGCGGGGACGATTCCTGCGGAGAGGATGGCGTTCACTGTGCGGGAGGCATCGTCCAGGCGGGAAAACTCCACCAGTGCCGTGCGCGCAAATTTCGGCTTCGCGACGAGCCGAAGTAGGGCCTCGGTGATAATGCCCAGCGTTCCCTCCGATCCTGTAAATAAAGCCTTCAAGTCATACCCGACCACATCCTTGATCAATTTTCCGCCGCTGTGTAGGATGCGCCCATCGGCCAGGACAACGGTCAGGCCGAGAACGTAGTCGCCGGTCACGCCATATTTCAAACAGCGCGGACCACCGGCGTTGCAGGCAATATTTCCTCCAATTGTTGAATGCTTGATGCTGGATGGGTCGGGCGGATAGAACATTCCGCGTTTTTCGACGGCTGTTTGCAGATCGGCGGTGACAATGCCGGCCTCCACTTGCACTGTAGCGTTGCCCTCATCGATCTCAAGGATCCGGTTCATACGCGTCATGGACAATGTAATCCCCCCACAAAACGGCACCGAGGCGGCCGCCAGCCCGGATCCCATCCCGCGCGTGACAACCGGGATTTTTTCCTGTGCAGCCAGGCTTACCACCTGACTGACCTGTTCGGACGTGCGCGGCAGGACCACCACATCGGGACGGTGCTCGACAAAGGTGCCATCATAGCCATAGACGGCCAAATCCTCCGGAGTGGAAAGCACAGCATCCCTGCCAATGAGTTGTTCGAGCTGTGCAATGATGAGCTTATTCATTCCCTCTCCCCAGGGCCAACTGATATGCCCGATCCAATAATTCGATGGGATGCACCACTTTCACATCCAGTCCACGCTGGCGAACGCCTACGTTTAATTGCATCTGACAGCCAAGACAGCCAGATGCAATGTACCCCGCTCCCGTTTTCTCGAGATTGTCCATTTTGTGTCCCAGCACTTTGAGCGATGTCTCGTAGTGGGTGATGAGCTGGCTGCCAGCCGAGCCACAGCACCAGTCCGCCTCAGGCAGCTCGACGTACTCGATACCTTCGATCATTTTTAGTAAAGAACGTGGTTGTTTCCACACGCCTTGCCCGCGACGCAAATGGCACGGATCGTGATATGTGACGCGTGCTTCAATGCGTCCCTGTGGCTTTTCGAGTGGAATGGAAACAAGAAATTCGCTCACATCCTGAACCTTGCTACCAAACTTCTTCGCACGCTCTGCCCATTCGGGATCGTTTTCCAGCAGCCGCCCATATTCCTTGAGTGTCGAGCCACAGGTTGCACAGTCCGTTATGATGTTGTCCACATTGGCCCGTTCGAAAATATCAATATTCTGTCGGGCCTGTTTCAAGACCAGGTCACGCCTGCCGTAACCCGTTGCTGGCATTCCGCAGCAGACGGTTTCCTTTGGCGTGATGACCATACATCCATTGCGCGCCAGGACACGTACCGTCGCGGCGCTTTCCTCGGCAAACATCAGGCTCTGCGCACAACCCAGGAAAAATCCCACCCGGTAACGACTTTCTTGACTCGCCCAGGTCACCTCTGGCAATCTCTGTCGAAGCGGACGCTGCGGTAGTCTCGGCAGCATGGCTTCCCTGTCACGAATTTGTGCTGGGAATATCTTACGAAGTCCAAGTACATACACCAGGCGCCGAAATCCCAGCCGTTCGTACAGCCTGATGGGTAGTGTTGCCAGCTCCATGCGCCGGGGGTTGGGGATCAGCCTGCCAAAGAGCGTCTCTTTCCATTTCTGTGGGTAAATCTGCTCCTGAACTTCCCTCATTTCAATGGCCAGGTCAGCCGGGCGGATGCCCACGGGACAAACTTCATTACAGGCCATACAGGCAAAGCAGGCGTACATCTTTTCGATCAGGTTTGGGCTGAGCTCGAGCTCGCCCTCCAGACTCTTGCGCGTTAACGCCACTCGTCCGCGCGGCGATGCTGTCTCACTCAGGTACTCCCGGTACGTCGGACAGACGGACAGGCAGAGACCGCAGCGGATGCAGTTCAGGTATTCAGACTCGGAAGGTCGGGACAGGCTATCGCTGTGCACGAATGGATCCTTGTGTTGATTTGGGACGGTGGACCGTAGACGGTAGACTATTTTGGGGAGCATCATCCACGGTCTACTGTCCATCGTCTATCGTCCCATCATCCAATCTCACTGATCTTCACCGGCCGGTTCTCCTGCAAGGATTTCCCGGCAGCATAGCCAATGACGACGGCAGCGCGTCCATCCGCTCCGGTGGTCGGGGTCGGTTTATCTTCACGTACACATTCGATGAACCGGCGTAATTCCTCCACGTAACAGGGGGCGTAGCGCTGCATGAAGAAGTAGGGGGGCTTGGCGGAGAGGAAGCCGGACGTGTTGCCTTTTACGACTGTGGACTCAGTTTCGTTCTCTGCCATTGCCGTGCCGTTCGAGCAGAACACCTCCAGGCGCTGGTCATAGCCATAGACCGCTTTGCGGCTGTTGTCGATCGACCCGACAGCGCCGTTGGCAAATCGAAGGCTGACGACGGCAGTGTCGACATCATGGAATTCGTTCAATTCCGGGTTGATCAATACGCTCCCCATGGCGTAGATTTCGTCCACTTCGCCGACCTGATAGCGGATCATGTCAAAGTCATGGATGGCCAGGTCGAGAAAGATACCGCCGGATGCCCGCATAAATTCCATGGCAGGGAAATCCGGATCGCGGTTGGTAATTTTCAGGATGCAGGGCCGCCCGATCTCTCCCGAGACGACGATCTCATGGACCTTTTGATAACTTTTGTCGAAACGGCGATTGAATCCAACCTGCAGCTTAACGCCAGCTTTCTCCACTTCCGCCAGCGCATCGTCGATGTCGGCCAGGTCGAGCGCCAGCGGCTTTTCACAAAAGATCTGCTTGCCTGCCGCAGCGCAATCCTTAATGATCATGGCATGTGTTGGCGTGCTTGTAGCGATCAGGACTGCTTCGATCGTTTCATCTGCCAGCAGCTCGTGATAATCACGCACCACGCGCTGGATCCAGCACTCGTCGGCGACCGCCTGCGCCACCTCCAGGCGGATATCACATACCGCTACAAGATTCGCTTCAGGGATAAGCCGCACGATGTTACGCACATGCACACTGCCCATCCGTCCGGTTCCGATCACAGCAATATTGATTTTTCTCATAGTGACCTTCTCCTCTCTCCCTGCATGGGAGAGGGGCCGGGGGTGAGGGCGGTTTACAGCGTCATCACGATCTTCATCGCGCTCTTCTCATGGTGATGCATGGTTCGGGGATCGAGCCCCAGGCAGTCAAATGCATCGAAGCCCTGCTCGAGCGGAATGACCTTCGTAAAGAAGGGTTCCATGTTCAGCCGCTTTTCCTGGTAGATGCGGATGGCCGGCACCATGGTGTTCTGTCCGAGGTAGAGGCCGATGATCTTGGTTGCCCAGCGTGTGATCTCGTTCGGGACGATGCTGGCGGTGATGGAGGAGTCCATGCCGAAGGGCAGTACTTTGCCGCCTGGCGTCACACACTTGAGCGCCTGCTCGATGGCATTGCCGGTGGCTTCGACGACGATATCCGCCTTGCGTCCGTAGGTGAACTCGGTGATGTTCTTCTCGATGTCATCCACCTGTGGGTTCCAGACCGTCAGCCCACATCGCTTTGCCACACTGATGCGGAAGGGATCGATCTCGGTCACCGCCACCTTGGCGGCGATGTTTTTGGCGAACTGAGCAAAGAGATAGCCAATGGGACCAAAGCCTAGGATCAGCACGTAGTCATAAGGCAGCATCTGCAGGTGGTTCATGCCGTTGATCACGGTCGCCAGTGTTTCCACCTGCGAGCCGGTCACATCGTCGATTCCATCCGGCAGCACATAACACTGCTTTTCCGGCACCAGACAGTATTCTGCGTAGCCGCCATCGCGCATCACGCCGATGGCATTTTCCTTGATCTCCACACACTGGCTAGTCAGACCCATGCGGCAAAAGGTACAGAACCCGCAGCGGATGTTATTGTCCACCGCCACGCGGTCGCCGAGCTTGACGTGGTGGACATGCGAGCCAACTTCCACGACCTCGCCGCAGAACTCGTGTCCGAGCACCGTGTTGGGCCTGAAATGATGCTTCCCTTCCATGATCTTGACGTCTGTGCCGCAAATACCCACCCGGTGGATCTTGATGACAACATCATCCGGCTCCTGGACGTGGGGGATAGGTCTTTCCTCCATGACAAGCTTTCCGATCTCCTTGAACACAAGCGCTTTCATCGTTTCCATTTTGTTCTCCTTCATCAGCTCCATGTTATTTGCACACGTGTGCATAAGATTTGAAAAATTTTGTAGAGATGGCAGAGCAGGCCACCTCTACGATCCATCACCGTTGAATTCTCGCCGAGCCTCCCCTGGCAAGTGAGCGAACCTGTTCCAGGCTGGCCATGGTGGTATCCCCTGGGAAGGTGGTCAAAAGCGCGCCGTGCGCCCAGCCGAGATTGACCGCTTCCTGCTCGGGTTCGCCAGCCAGCAGGCCGTAGAAAAAGCCGGAGGCGAATCCGTCCCCACCGCCGACACGGTCGTGAATATCGAGCTCGCAGGTGGGCGAGATGTAGGATTTGCCGTCGATCCAGGCCACCGCACCCCAGCTATGATGGCAGGTCGAATGAACCTCACGCAAAGTGGTGGCAACAACTTTGACACTTGGAAATTTCGCCGCGACATCCTTGATCATGCTGAAGAACATGGTCGGATCCAGCTTGGATTTCGTAATAACTTCCGGTCCCGGGATACCCAGCCCAAGCTGCAGGTCTTCTTCATTTCCGACGAGCACATCCACATTGTCGACGATACGCCGGATGACAGACTGGGCGCGATCTGCGCCGCCCCAGATATTCCACAGCTTGGCACGGTAATTCAAGTCAAAGGAGGTGACTGCTCCGGCGTCCTTGGCAGCCCGCATGGCTTCGACGATCAGTTCACCGGTAGTCTCGGACAGTGAGGCAAAAATGCCACCGCTGTGGAACCAGCGCACGCCGCCTGCAAAGATGGCATTCCAGTCAAAATCGCCGGGCTTGAGCTGGGCTGCGGCCTCGTTGGAACGGTTGTAAAAAACGACCGGCGCGCGCACTCCATACCCCTGGTCGCTGTAAACGGTCGCCATGTTGGGCCCGTTGACCCCGTTATGCTTGAATGTCTTGTAAAAGGGCTTTACGCCCATCGCCCGCACGCGCCCATCAATCAAGTC